>JAEXBH010000193.1 GCA_023394215.1 Bacillota bacterium
TTGAAAAGATTAAGTCTTTTTCAAAACCTATCGAAACAAAAGAGGCCATAAGTCAAGTTGGAGCAATTTCATCAGCGGATCCTAAAATTGGACAATTGATAGCGGACGCTATGGAAAAGATCGGAACTGACGGGGTTATCACCATAGAAGAATCCAACACTATGGATACGGTTTTGTCGGTTGTAGAGGGTATGCAGTTTGATAAGGGCTTTTTATCTCCTTATATGGCATCGGATACAGAAAAGATGGTTGCAGAGCTTGATGATCCTTTTGTCCTTGTTACCGATAAGAAGATTTCGAGTATCCAGGATTTACTTCCTATACTTGAACAGGTTGTTGAAACAAGTAAGCCTTTATTGATAATAGCTGAGGATTTGGAAGGGGATGCCTTAAGGACAATTATCTTAAATAAAATAAGGGGAACTTTTAATGTAGTTGCGGTTAAAGCACCGAGCTTTGGAGACAACAGGGCTAATATGCTTGAAGATATAGCTGTTTTGACTGGTACTAAGGTATTTAAGGAAGAGTTGGGAGACGATTTAAAACTTGCAAATCTTGCAGAACTTGGAAGGGCTAAAAAGGTTAATGTAGATAAGGATAAAACCATAATCGTAGACGGCAAGGGTTCCGCTCAAGACATTAAGTCAAGGGTTGAAAGGATAAGAAAGGAAATAGAGGCAAGCACTTCAGAATTCGATATAGAAAAATTGAAGGAAAGATTGGCTAAGCTTTCAGGCGGTGTTGCCCTAATCCAAGTCGGAGCCGTTACCGAAGTTGAAATGAAGGAAAAGAAACTTAGGATAGAAGATGCCTTATCTGCAACAAGGGCGGCTGTTGAAGAAGGTATAGTAGCCGGCGGCGGCACTGTTTTGCTTGACAGCATTTCAAGCCTTGATTCTTATATAGATTCTGTAGAAGGAGATGAAAAAATCGGTGCCAAGATAATAGCCCGTGCCCTTGAAGAACCTGCAAGGCAAATAGCTGAAAATGCGGGATTTGAAGGTTCCATTATAGCCAACAAGGTAAAATCCTTACCTGCCGGTCAAGGCTATGATGCCCTAAACGATGTTTTTGTAGATATGATTGAAAAGGGTATAGTTGATCCTACCAAGGTGACAAGATCCGCCCTTGAAAACGCAGCGTCAATAGCATCTATGATATTGACAACGGAAGCTGCCATAGCTGATATTCCAAGCAAGGAAGGTCACATGGGAATGGATCCGTCAATGGGCGGCCTATATTAATAAATAATTTTGTAAAGATACGACTCCGACTTTGTCCGGGTCGTATCTTGTATTTTAAAGCTTTTGATAGATATTTATTTCCCTGTCTGTTAAAATATAAGTGAAAGGGTTTGCTTTTATCATTGTTATAAAGGAGGATGTCATGAAGAAAAAAGTTGCCATATGGGCTATAGCAATTATATTTTTAGCGATAGCTATATATTTTTCTTTTTATCAGAAGAAATATGAAGGTAAAGAAATCTTTTCCAATGATTTTGAAATTGATGAGACATCTTTTTTGATATGGGATTCAGGTCAAAAAAGTTCCAAAGATTTTAGTCACGAGGATATCATTAAATTAAAAGACTTGCTTAGAAATGCAAACTATAAGGGTTTAAGTTATAAGAAAAGTAATACCGGTTTTAAATTAAGATATGAAATGACGGCAAAGGAAAATGATAAAAATTATATAATAGAAATATATGATAACGGGGTTTTGCAACTGTTCGATTTCTATAATAATTATTGGTATGCTATTGATAAAGGATTTGAGGAAATTATCGAATTTTTAAGATAGGATTATTGATGGTTTTGAATTAATAAAAACTTAGGAGGAGATATCTTGAAGAATAAAGTAACAATAGTGATTTTTGCGATTATTCTATTATCAGCTGCCATATATTTTTCCTTCTATCAGAAGAAATATGAAGGCCATGAAATATTCTCGGAAAATATTAAAGCTGACGATATACTTTTGTTAACATTTTCTGCTGATTATAAGGCCAAGGAATTTAAGCCTGAAGACGGTAAAAGACTGATAGATTTGCTTAGAAAGGCTAAATATACCGATTTAGGCAATAAGAAGAGCCATAGTTACAAGTTTGGTTACCAGGTGACTGCGAGAGAGGGACAGGAAAAATATTACATTATAACCATATATGATAATGCAGTTGTGGAGTTTCATGAGTCCTATCCTCAAAATGCTACTGGTTGGTACTCGGTAGACCAAGGACTTGAAGAAATCTTGGAATTGTGCAGACAATATTATCCTTGAAAGTTTATAGAATGGTATTATTTAGCCGCTCATTTGAGCGGCTTTTTGCTATTTAAATTTAACATAAAAAGCTTGGAAATTTTAAGACATAAATTGTGACAAAATTACGAAATGTATAAAAATTGTAATATTTTTATGAATGTTCATTCACCAAAAAGAAAGTTGATAAAATTCAAGAAAAATAGTTTGATTTTTAACATCAAAACAAAGAATAAATCAATAGTATGAAATCGAAAACAAAATATTGCTTGACACAGAAGAAACGATATGATAGAAAATAGCTAAACGAATGAATAATATATCTTAAGTTATTTATATAACTTTTATTTTTTTTGCTTGCTTGTCTAAGACTTTATTCTAAGTTGCAAAAACGGAATTTGGATATATTATTGCAAGGATTAAAAAAGCATTTTATTAATTAGTCAGGATAAGCCTGATTAAAATATATTTTTTTGGAGGTATATATGCAGGTAATAGGCTTTATAGGTATATTTATTGCGTTAGGTCTATTAATATTTTTGTCGATGAGAGGATGGAATATCCTACTTGTTGCCTTGGCGGCAACCGCTGTTTTGGTAGTAACCAACGGATTGGATCCCTACAAGGCATTTTTAGAAGAATATATGGCAGGTTATGCAGGATTTTTACAAAAGAATTTTCCTTTGTTCCTTGTGGGAGCCATATTCGGTAAGATAATGGAAATATCAGGGGGAGCTACAGCGGTGGCTCATTTGATAGTCAGTAAGCTTGGAGCGAGTAAGACCATTATTGCGGTTGTTGTTTCTTGTGCGGTTTTAGCTTACGGTGGAGTAAGTGCCTTTGTTTTGGTATTTACCATGTACCCTATAGCTATAAGTCTTTTTAGGGAAGCTGATATTCCGAGAAGATTTTTGCCGGGGGCTTTGGCTTTCGGAACGGTAACATTTGCCATGACATCACCGGGAACTCCTCAGATACAAAATATTATTCCTACTCAAGCTTTAGGGACAGACGCAATGGCAGCGACTGTTATAGGTATAATATGCGGAGTTTTCATGTTCGTTGTCGGAAATATAATGTTAAACAGAATGGTTAAGAAGGCAATAGAAAATGGAGAACATTTTCAAGCTACAGCAAGAGAAGCCCTTATTGAAGAAATAGATAAGGATAAGCTTCCAAATTCATATTTGGGTTTGCTGCCTTTGATTTTGACTATAGTTTTATTGAATGTTTTTAAGCTTAAGGTTGAAACTTCTATCTTAGCGGGAATTATTTCAGGGGTAATAATATTTTCGCCGCATATTGATTTTTCAAAGTTTATAGAAAATTTGAGCGTGGGAAGCAAGGGGGCAATTTCAGCAATTACCACAACCTGTGCCGTCGTTGCATTTGGAGCGGTTATGAAATCAACTCCTTCATTTAAGATCTTGGTTGACTTGTTGGTAAAGATACCGGGACCTCCTCTTATAGGGGCGGCTATAGCTGTTACTATAATGGCAGGGGTTTGCGGGTCTGCAACAGGAGGTATCAGTATCGCTATGCCTATAGTTGGACCTATTTATACAGCTATGGGTGTAAGCGCCGAGCATTTACATAGGGTGGCAGCTATATCAAGTGGAGCTTTGGACTCCTTGCCACACAACGGTTATGTAGTTACCTTGTTGGAATACTGTGGAGTAAGTCACAAGGAAGGGTATTGGCCTATATTTTGGTTGACTGTAGTTTTGCCGACAGTAACAGCAGCCATAGCCATAATTTTATTTACGATATTCCCTAATTTGCCATAAGGATTATATCGTTTTGAATGAGAAATATTAAAATAATAAAAAGGGAGGATGTTATGAACGAACCATTAAAAGGTGTAAAAGTAGTTGATTTAACTTATTTTGTTGCAGGACCGGGAAGTGCTAAGATTTTAGGAGACTGGGGAGCTGATGTAGTCAAGGTAGAGCCTATATTCGGGGATCCTATGAGAATGAACGGTGTTAGCCTTAATATGCCCATAGAAGAAGATTGTAATCCTCTATACAGTACTGTAAATAATAATAAAAAGGGTATAGCTCTTGATCTTAAGGCGAGAGAGGGTCAGGAAATTATGCATAAATTATTAGCTGAAGCTGATGTTTTTGTGTCAAGTTACAGGACAGGGGCTTTGAAGAGACTTGGACTGG
>JAEXBH010000015.1 GCA_023394215.1 Bacillota bacterium
GCCTATAGTAGCCTTAGCGCCACTTGAATATATAGAATAGAACAACTTATTGTTTTCATCTGTAATCATTGATTCTATGCCTACCAAAGGTTGCACTTGAGGAGCTGCAACTTCTTCTCCCTTGTCATTTTTAGTCTTATTTGCCAAGAACAACTTAGCCGCTTCATCTGAATACAAGAATCCTACAAAAGCCTTAGCAAGTTCAACTTCCTTAGCCTTTGTCGGAATAAATGCTTGTTCAAACCATGATGTAGCATATCTATCTCCGTTACCTACTGAAGGAAGCGCCATAAAGCCCCATTCAAATCCCTTGGCAACACCTTCGGCGTTGGCCATTTCGCCAACTATCCAAGTACCGTTAGGCATAAATAAAGCTTCATTTTTCATAACCAATAGTTGGTTCTTTGTGAAACCTTCTTTATTTGCTTGGGATACTGTGCTTGGATGAACGTAAGATAAAATCTTGCCGAATGTTTCAAACATAGGTGTAGCATCTTTAGCCCATGCTTCCTGATCATAATTCATAAGCTTATCAAATAATTCTTGTCCACCTACTGCTGAAGCAAAGGCAAAGGTAAATGTATCAAAATAACCTGTTGTAGGATAAGTAAATAAGGCGATACCTTCTTTTTTAGCTATTTCTCCAAGGGCTATAAGTTGATCCATAGTTTGAGGAAGTTCAAACTTTCCTCCGTTGTCCTTAAACATAGCCTTGTTGTACCATAATCCTGTAGGAGAATAGAACAAAGGTGCTAAAAATATCTTGTCATCCTTTTTAGGGTTTGTTGTTGAATTGCCTGTAAAGCCCGGAACAATCTTTTCAGCAGGAGTTTTTTCTTCGCCCAAAATCTTAGTTGAGAAAACGTCAGTAATATCCATTACCATATCTTCCTTAATCATAGTTTCTGTCAAAGCACTCTCTTGCCCTACTGAGTTATAAATAACATCCGGAACATCTCCGTTTTGAATTTGAGGTCTCAAAACTTCATATATGTTCTTTTCAAACTGAGCTTCCACCTTGGCACCTGTAAGTTCTTCAAACTTAGCAATAACAGCCTTCCAGCCCATAGTGCCGTATCCACCGTCCAAACCGGCTACCTTCAAAGTCTTTCCGGCAAAAGGTTTTTCAGCAGAGTTTTCAGTCTTTTCAGCCTCTTTTTGACCTTCGGAAGCTTTTTGTCCCTCTTCCTGCTTTGTATCTTCTTTTTTAGGATCCTCTGTCGTATTAGTCTTGCCACCACAAGCAGCAAGAGAAAGAACCATAACTAATGCCAACAATAAGGATACAATTTTTTTACTCATTTCTTCCTCCTAATAAAATATATGCTATATTATAGCATATGAAATCGTAATCCTTAAATCCTTTTATAAAAAATATTTTTCAATTCGGAAAATATTAGATTATCTTAGTGATAAAAATTCAAAATATACCTACCCTTATCCAAAATAGAAGGCAAGCATATCCTAATAAAATCTAACAAAGGATTTTCAAAAACACATATATATAATTATTTAGGAATGTTTATTATATATTTAAATTTGTAAATATTTTTTTACAAAGCCTTTTAAAAATTAAAAGCCCTAAATAGGCTATCTATCTAAGGCTTGTTAATCATCTTATAAACTTGTACTGTTATAGTCTTCAGCTATCCTGTCGGCAAGCTCAATCAACTTAAGCTTTTGTTCAGGAGTCCTTCTTGACAAGATATTGAATGTTTCTCCGATTTGAGTAAGATTTTTCATTTGTCCCAAAAGTTCAAGAGCTTGTTTTTCAGCATTGCCGCCCCATGATTTTGAAACTGTAAGTGCAAACTTCCTGTTTTGATAGTTTGTATGAAGAAGCTCATTAAATAAATCATGTACAGGGAAATACAGGTTTGTGTTGTAATTTACAACTGAAAATACTGCATGTGAATATTGGAAAAGCTTAGTCATTATTGTAGTCGGATCAGTTTGGGAGATATCAAACATCTGAATATTTCTGATGCCTCTTTCTGCAAGAAGTATTGCCAATTCTTCAGATAAATCCTTAGAATTTCCGTACATTGAAGCGTAAACCATAACCATACCCTTACTCTCAGGCACATAACTTGACCACTTGTTGTATTTATCAAGCATCAAGGCTATATTTTCTTCATCTCTGAAGCAAAGGGCATGTAGAGGAAATATTTCCTTTATTTCCAAACCTGCAAGCTTTTTAAACAAAGCTTGTACAGGTACTCCATGCTTACCCACTATATTTATATAGTATCTTCTCATTTCATCAAGCCATTCAGACATATCAACTTCATCTGCCCAATAGTTTCCTGCAATAGCTTTGAATCCACCAAAGGCATCGGCTGAGAAAAGCCTCTTATCAACTGAATCATAAGTCATAAAAACTTCAGGCCAATGAACCATAGGTGCCATTATAAAGTTAAACTTATGATTTTTAGTTTCAAGGCAATCTCCGTCTTTTATAAGCATAGCCCTTCCTTCAGCAAGAACATCATATCCGTAAAATTGATTTAAAAACTTAAAGCTCTTTTCATTACCTACCACCTTAAGCTCAGGATTTTCCTTTATAATTTCAGCTATACCCGCACAGTGATCCGGTTCGATATGTTGGATTATAAAATAATCAATCTTTCTGTTTCCTATAATATCATAAATAGAATCTTTCCATTCTCTTAAAACCGCACTGTCAACAGAATCCATAAGGATAATAGCATCCTCATCTACTATAATATATGCATTATAGGCAACGCCTTGACCATTTGTTAGGGGGATTATGTTTTCAAATTTATTTATCCTCCTGTCAGACACCCCTATATTGTATATATCTCTTCCCATCTTTCTATATGCCATAATATCCTCCTTATTGGCGAATTCTTAACGATTTTATTACATTATTTTACTATATTTTTCCTATTTTTTCAAACTGTTTATACTTATAAAGGGAAGTGGGCAGCGTGCATCCAAACACGTTGCCCTTGATTTATTCATTATTTAATTTATCTTACTTACTTTCTTTTTAACTGATAAAGCCATAATTAATATATAAATCTACTCTATTGTATACTCAATCCAACCCATGGCTTTCTTTTCTATAATTTCTCCTATACCTGCCTTAACCGTCCTGATATTTCGATCATTTATAGGTTCCATTCCATAGCCCCTGAGAGCATTGTTACAAAGGGCTATATCCAAACCCGGATCTAAAAAATCTGAATAATCCCCCTTAAAGTGCTCAACCACATCACCTGCAAAAACTATCTCAATAAGGAGATCTTCTTCCTTGTCTTCCATATACTTCTTTAAGTTTCTTAATTTACCCTTAAGTTTATTTATAAGATCTATCTTTTCAATTCTAAATAAAACTTTATACATAATATCCTCCTTATTTAAGTAATACTTTGTTTAAATTATATATTAATTCATCAATATTTCAAAAAAACGCCATGACGATAATCATCATGACGATTTCTTAAATTTCTATTTTTTCAATACAAATATATAAATTAAAACGGCTACTCCGGCTATAAAATACATCAAAGCCTGAAAAAGGTTTCTGAATCTCTTATTATTTTTATAGTAAATTGCCTGATTTAAGCTGTTTAGAAGAAAAACCACTCCTATGCTTATAAAGGAATAAAAGTTTGCTACTTTTTTATGATTTTCAAAAAGTATGATTGCAAGGGTTACAAAGGTAAGTATAGTTGTAAGCACACTTAACTTAAACTGATTTTTTGTAACCACCGTATCAGGTTTTCTCATCTTAAACTTCCTTATAATTTTCCAACTTTGAGACAGCTTCATCCATAAAAGCAAGATCCAAGTCTTCTATCCTACCCCTATCAACAAGCTCCGTGATTTGAGGATTTATAGGTATACGGCAAAGAAGATCGGTACTTCTCTTTTTAGCTATTTCCTCAGCCTTACTCTTTCCGAATATTTCATATCTTACTCCAGTATCCGGTGCTTGAAAATATGAGAAATTTTCAATTAAGCCCAGAACCGGTATTTCCATCTTTTCAGCTAAGGCAAAAGCCTTATCCACTATCATGGAAACAAGGTCTTGGGGACTTGTTACAACAACTATACCCATTAGGGGAATGGTTTGAAAAACTGTAAGTATGGCATCCGATGTTCCTGGAGGAAGGTCTACAAACATATAGTCCACATCCTCCCATATGATATCAGCCCAAAATTGCTTTATGGCTCCCGACAAAACAGGTCCCCTCCAAACAACCGGACTTGTTTCATCATCCAATATAAGATTCGTCGAAACTATCTTTACTCCATAAGCCGATTCGGCAGGATAGGTTCCGTTGCTGTAAGCCATAAGAGGTCCCTTTACCCCAAAAGCCTTCGGTATGGAAGGCCCTGTGATATCGGCATCCAAAATAGCCGTCTTGTAGCCCTTTTTATTCATAGCACTTGCCAAAAGGGATGTCACTAAGGATTTACCTACTCCACCCTTTCCGGACACTACGCCGATTACATTTTTTATCTTATTTTGAGGGTTGGTCGCCTCATAAAATATCGCTCTTTTTTCTCTCTTTTCCATTATAAAATATCCTTTAATCTCCCGCTTACCTTATAATCCACCTTCTTTAGGTCTTCTATAGTCCTTGCCCCCAACATACACATTATCATCCTCGTCTTATACATAAGATCTTCCAAATAATGCTTGCCGGCATCATAGCCTCCAAGCAAAAGATACTTCAAAAGTTCCCCGCTGATTCCGATAAAGTCCGCTCCTATTATAAGGGCTTTTACCAAATCAAGAGCATTTTTTATACCGCCGCTTGCTATTATATACAGGTCCGGACTAAGGCTTCTGGCGTTTATTATAGACTTTGCGGTAGGCACTCCCCAACCGTAAAGTTCGGAAAAATCATACTTATAATTTCTTAGATTTTCTATTTCCATAAAATTTGTACCGCCAAAGCCTGCAACATCTATATTTTTAACACCGGCCTTAATAAGACTTTCAACGGTCTTTTTGCTCATACCGAAACCCACTTCTTTAACTATAAGTTTATCCTTATACCTTTTGGCATGCCCTTCTATACTCGATAATATATTTCTGAAATCTCTGCTTCCATCCTTTGCCGCAAGTTCCTGCCCTACATTTAAATGAAGGGCTATCCCCTTGGCATGGATCAAGTCCATTGCCTTATCTATATCCTTAAAGTCAGACAGGGTTGACATATTGGAAATCAATACGGTTTCATCATTGGTCCTTGAAATTTCCCCAAGGTATAACTC
>JAEXBH010000055.1 GCA_023394215.1 Bacillota bacterium
CAGCTATACCGGATTCTGAAACAATCTTTAGCATTTGTATATCTGAGGTATTTTTAACATGACATCCCCCGCATAATTCAACGGAGAAATCTCCCATATTAACAACTCTTACAAGATCTTTATACTTATCTTCAAAAAGACCTACAGCTCCCATTTCTTGGGACTCTTTCAAAGATGTTTCACATATATCTACAGGCAGGCAATCAAATATAGCCTTGTTGGCGATCTTTTCAATCTCTCTCAAGTCTTTATCTGAAATAGCTTCAAAATGAGTAATATCAAATCTAAGCTTATTTTCGTCTACCAAGGAACCTGCTTGATTAATATGAGAACCCAAAACTGTCTTTAAAGCCTTATTTAGTATATGAGTACCTGAATGGTTTTTGGTAATAGCCCTTCTCCTGTCAATATCAATCTTGGCTAATACCCTATCTCCAAGTCTGAAACTTCCTTCAAGTCCTTCTACCATATGATAGAAAGTCTCTCCGGCAGTTTTCTTTGTATCAACTACTCTTAGCTTGGCATCTCCCATAAGGATAAAACCCGTATCTCCTACCTGACCGCCCCCTTCAGCATAAAAAGGAGTCCTGTCAAGAATTACAACAGCCTTATCTCCGGATTTTATAACGTCGGAATCTATACCCTCTATTCCTACTATTTGTGCCTCTTCTTCAAAAAGGTCATAGCCGTCAAAGCTTGTTTTTTCATAACCCTCTATGCTTAAGCTATCTTCTACCCAGCCGCCGTCAAAACTCTTATTTGCCCTTGACTTTTCTTTTTGGTCCTGCATAGCCTCATTAAAGCCTTCTTCATCTATCCTGATACCCTTATCCAAAGCGATTTCTTTAGTTAAATCCAATGGGAAACCATAGGTATCATAAAGTTTGAAAGCATCCTGTCCGTCTATAGTATCCTTATTTTCTTTTTTAATATCTTCAATCATGGACTCAAGTATTGATAAACCTTGGTCAATAGTTTCCTGGAATTTACTTTCTTCCTGTTTGATTATCTTAAATATTCTTTCCCTGCTTTCCCTTAATTCAGGATATTCAGGTTTATAAATGTCCATTATAACATCAACAAGTTGAGTTAAGAAATACCCGTCTATACCAAGTAGCTTACCATGCCTGTATGCCCTTCTTATAAGTCTTCTTAAAACATAACCCCTACCTTCGTTTGAAGGTATAACTCCGTCGTATACAAGGAATGTCATAGCCTTACTGTGGTCCATAATTACCCTGATGGACTCATCTACCTTTGGAGTTTTTGCATACTCCTTGCCTGATATCTCCTGTATCTTTTCCAAAAGAGGTCTAAAAACGCTAAGCTCAAATATATTTGAAGCATTTTCAACAACAAGGGCAAGTCTTTCAAGTCCCATACCCGTATCTATGTTCGGATGACTTAAAGGATTGTAATTTCCATCCTTATCCTTATCAAATTGTGTAAATACAAGGTTCCAAATCTCCATATACCTATCATCATCGGTGCTTTCATATTCAACTCCACGATCATAGTTTATTTCTGAACAAGGACCGCAAGGACCTTCTTCCAATTCCCAGAAGTTATCTTCCTTACCGTTTCTTGAAATTCTTTCGGCAGGCACCCCTATTTCCTCATTCCAAATCTTATAGGCTTCATCGTCATCTTGATAAACTGTCACATAAAGTCTGTTAGGATCCATTTCTATCTTCTTGGTTAAAAATTCCCATGCCCAGGTAATGGCTTCCCTCTTAAAGTAATCACCGAATGAAAAATTTCCAAGCATTTCAAAATATGTAGCATGTCTATGAGTCTTTCCTACGTTATCAATATCGGCAGTTCTTATACATCTTTGAGAAGATGTAGCCCTGTTTTTGGACATCTTCTTGGCACCTGTAAAATAATCTTTAAGCGGCGCCATTCCTGCATTTATCAACAACAAACTCTTATCATTATTGGGTATTAAAGAATAGCTCTTTAATCTTAAATGTTCTTTTGATTCATAAAAATCTAAAAATTCTTTTCTTAATTGGTTTAAATCTAACTTTTTCATTGCATCTCCTACAAATATCTACCCTTTATTATAACATTTTAATGAAAATTTTTCATTGATTTATTAAATATCAGATAGATATAAATTGTCTATCAATTTACCCACTACCATATCTATCTTCATAAATACTCCCTTAGTCACACATTCCACTTGCGAACATGTATGCCCGCCATCCTTGCACTTGCTGGAAAGTTCGATATCTCCCTCTAAGGCTCTGATAATCTGTCCCACACTTATCTCGGATGGATTCTTGGCAAGCTTATAGCCCCCCTCTTTTCCTCTGAAGCTCTCAACTATACCGACATTTTTCAACAATCTGAATAGTTGCTCCAAATAGGTTTGACTAAGTCCCAAATCTGCTACCATTTGAGTAATTGCAACCGGACTTTTTCCGTAATTTTCTTTTAAATAATACATGGCCATAAGGCCATATTCACTCCTTGTAGTAATTTTCATAATATTCTCCCTCATATAATATTAGTAAATCTTTTATCTTATGTAAAGTATTATTGATTTAGCATAATTTTGGTGTTAGAATAGTTCATTGAAATAGATATGATAAACAGGCATGAAAAAATTTTACAAGGAGAAATCATGTTTTTCAAAAAATACAGGATAGGTAAAGAACACATACCTATGACAAAAACACAGGAGTATATTCTGTTAAATCTCGGCATCCTATGCACCGCAATAGGGGTTTATTTTTTTAAGCTTCCAAACAACTTTGCCATAGGAGGGGTAACCGGCATAGCCGTAATACTCGGTGCAATTTCAAAAATCCTGTCGGCATCAAATTATATACTTATACTCAATATAGCGCTTTTAATATTGGGATTTTTAATTTTCGGCAAAGATTTTGGACTTAAAACCGCCTATGCATCTGTGACAATGTCCCTTTTAATAGAACTGTTCGACTTTATTTTCAAACTGAAAAAGCCCCTTACGGACGACCCCCTGCTTGAACTGGTTTTTGCCGTAATGCTTCCTGCAGTAGGTGCTGCCCTGCTCTTCAATATTCACGCCTCAACAGGCGGAACCGATATAATAGCCATGATATTCAAAAAATATTCACACATGGATATAGGCAAGGCCCTATTTTGCGTAGATATCATTATAACTTTATTTACATTTATAATTTTCAATACCAAAACAGCTCTTTTATGTACTCTCG
This sequence comes from Bacillota bacterium, assembly GCA_023394215.1. Lineage (GTDB taxonomy): Bacteria > Bacillota > Clostridia > Tissierellales > Peptoniphilaceae > JAUMWX01. Next base: position 3,207 of record JAEXBH010000055.1, read on the forward strand.
GGTTGGCGGTTAAATCTATCCTTGTAGATATGACCTTGGAAAATATAAATATGGTAAAAAACTTTTCTATAGTAACTGATAAACCTGATGAGATAATGGAATATATAAAAATTACTCTACACAGGGGAGCCACTCTTACAGTTGGCACCGGTGTATTTTCAAAAGCACCCAAATATATAATCACGTGTGTATGTGACGGATATGAAGCTGCCCTGCTTAAAGACTTTATCAGCAAAAACGATCCTCGAGCCTTTGTTACCATTATAAACACAAGCCAAATACTGGGTAAGGGCTTCCATCATGTGGATTAATAGCATCTTGCAAATATTTACAAGATTAAAAATAAAAACTTCAACAAAAAAGATAGCAAAAGTGCTATCTTTTTTATATGATTATGTATTATATTTATGTTTATTCCTATACTTTTGATAAAATATAGGAGCTTTTACATATGATATTATGGCATATTCATCTTCATTTTCAAATATGAAAAATAAATTTTCATTTAAGGTTTTCTCTAAAACAAACTTATATGAATTATCCTTCTTGCTTGCAAACTTCGAAAACTGTCCTAATACTCCTTAAGCATCCTTGTAGCAACTTCCAACATTCTTATATAGGAATCGTATGAGTCACCTATAATATTATATACTCCGTCTTCCGACAAAACTCCACATCTTATATCCTTATAGTCATCGGTGTTATCGGCAATCGCCATATCCTTTAAGTATTCATCACTTCCATAGTATTCCTTAAGTTCCTTGAAAGCACTATAATTTTCCTCCAATCTGTCAAGAGCTCTTTCAAGCTCAAGCAAAACAGCCTGGGTATCATTTAATATCTCTTCAAATTTAATAACTTGTTCTTTCATTTTTCCCCCTTATCTTTTCA
>JAEXBH010000085.1 GCA_023394215.1 Bacillota bacterium
GCATAATGGTATCCCTACTTATCTTATCGTAACTTTCAGGTCCCATAAGCTTTTTCTCTATAAGGTGTAGGATTCCCGCAACACTCAGGGTCATTATCAGATAAATTGCCGATGTAATCGCATAGGTTTCAAAATACTTAAAGTTTGCCCCCGCAATGGATCTTGTCGTAAAGAAAAGTTCCTGTACGGATATTACATTCAAAACGGAAGTATCTTTAATATTTACTATAAACTCGTTTCCTATAGCCGGTAGGGAATTTTTCAAGGCCTGCGGTAAAACTACATAAAGCATGGTTTGAAAATGAGTCATCCCCAAAGCTCTGCCTGCCTCGGACTGTCCCTTGTCTATAGAATTTATACCCCCTCTTATAAGTTCAGCCATATAGGCTCCCGTATTTACGGATACAACTATAAACGCTGACGTCATAGGCTTCATATCTATATTGAAGAAAAGCTGCAAACCGTAATAGAAAAGCATAGCCTGTACTATCATAGGGGTACCCCTGAAAACTTGTACATATATGTTCAAAACAAATTTAAAAAATGCCAAAATTATGTTAAAAACAATATTTCTTCCCTTAGGTATAGTCCTGATAATACCTGCTATCATACCGATTACAAGCCCTATAAGAGTCCCTATAAAGGATATTATTACAGTGTTTTTAACCCCGCTTATGAACATAGGCAGATTTTCTTTAAAGATTGAAACTATATCTCCGCCCTGTTTTAACTGGAAGCCTATTACCTCATCCATCAGCTCCTGTCTCTTCTCTTCGCTTATGGTAGCCAGTATCTTGTTTATGGGCTCCTTTAAATCAGAACCCTTTTTTAATCCTATGGCTATCTCCTCATCCTCAGGTGAAAGCTTAAAGCCTTGACCCTGATTGAAAACAATCATCTTTACATTCGGATTTGCCTTTTCGGCTGAGATACCCTCCGGACGCTCAGAAACATATCCGTCTATTTTCCCGCTGTCAAGAGCAACCCTTACAGCCGTAAAATCTGTAAATGCCGGATGATGAATTACCCCCGGTACCTGGTCTATTATATCGTCATGCAAACTGTTCAGCATAGCTCCAAGCCTTGCTCCTTCAAAATCGGCCAAGGAAGAAGCATTGCTATACTTTGAATCCTTCTTTACAACTATTACCGTATCAACCCTATAATAGATATCCGTAAAATCTATCTGCTTTTTTCGCTCCTCTGTGGGGCTCATGCCGGCTATAATTGCATCAACCTTTCCGGACATAACCGCAGGCGGCAACCCGTCCCATTCCGTCTTAACTATTACAAGCTCTCTTCCAAGCCCTTCAGCTACGATTTTAGCTATCTGAACATCATAGCCGTTTGCATATTCACCGTTTGTTCCCTCTATAGGAACAGCTCCGTTTGAATCATCCTGCTGGGTCCAATTATACGGTGCATATGAAGCCTCCAAACCAACCCTGAAACTTTGCTTTTCTCCTGCGGCAAAAGCAAAAGAAGGTATGATAACAAGCAAAACCGCAAGCAATACAAGAATCTTTTTTTTCATCATTTTCTCCTAAATCTTTAGGGGCAAGGGTCAAAACCAAACCAATTTTATTCAATTTAGCGTATAACTCAAAACACCTCTTTTTCTTAAAAATATATTATCATAAATTGATTTTACTACTAAGAAATTTAAATATTAAAGCCTATATTTATAAAATATTATTCATATCTTTAAAAATTCTCTTGTCCTTGCAAATTCCGGATTGGTGAATATCTTTTCAGGATCGGAATCCTCAAGTATTACTCCCTGATCCATAAAAATTACCCTATTTGCAACTTTTCTTGCAAACTCCATCTCATGAGTAACTACTATCATGGTAAATCCCATTTCAGCAAGCCTCCTCATTGTATTTAAAACTTCATCAACCATTTCCGGATCCAAAGCCGAAGTAGGTTCATCAAAAAGCATAATCTTAGGTTCCATGGCAAGGGCCCTTGCTATAGCAACCCTCTGCTTTTGTCCACCGGAAAGCTGACTCGGTCTTGCATTATGGTATTCCCCCATACCCACCAAATCCAAATAGTGCTCCGCCTTTTCTCTCGCATCTGCTGAAGATCTCTTTAAAACCTTCTCTTGGGCTATAGTACAATTCTTTATTGCTGTCATATTTTCAAACAGGTTGAAGGACTGAAATACCATACCGAGATTTTTACTGTACTCATAAGGGTTTACATCATTGGAAAGTACATTTTTCCCCTCAAAAATCACCTGTCCGGAATCCGCCTTTTCAAGCAAATTCAAACACCTCAAAAGAGTAGACTTACCCGATCCCGATGAACCTATTACAGCTATTACTTCCCCTTCTTTTATAGAAAAATTTATGCCCTTCAAAACTTCATTTTGTCCGAAGGATTTCTTTAATTCTTTTACTTCCAATATTGTTGCCATAAGCCCTCCTAATTACTGCTTTTCATGACATTGCTAACTTTTACAAGTTTCTCGTAGTTCTCTTTTCCCATAAGTCTTCTTTCAAGCAAGTGAAGAAGACCCGCTATACTTAAAGTCATTATTAAATAAATTATAGATGTAATTGCATAAGTTTCAAAATATTTAAAGTTTGCCCCCGCAATAGACTTAGTTGTAAAGAAAAGCTCTTGCACGGATATTACATTAAGTACCGATGTATCTTTAATGTTTACTATAAACTCATTTCCTATCGATGGCAATATATTTTTAAAAGCCTGCGGCAAAATCACATATATCATTGATTGAAAATGGTTCATACCCAAGGCATATGTCGCCTCTCCCTGACCCCTATCTATAGAATTTATACCTCCCCTTACAAGCTCTGCCATATAAGCACCCGTATTTACAGACACAACAATAAAAGCGGAAGTCATAGGACTCATATTGATATCAAAAAACTGTTGTAGTCCATAGTAAAAAAGCATGGCCTGCACTATCATAGGGGTTCCTCTGAAAACTTGGACATATATGTTTAATATTCCCTTAAAAATTGACAAAATAAAATTCACAAAAGCATTTCTTGAGCTCGGAAGGGTCTTAAATATTCCCACAAACATACCTATAAGAAGTCCGATAAGAGTGCCTATAAAAGATATTATAACTGTATTTACAAGTCCGCTTATAAACATAGGTAGGTTGTCCTTAAATATGGATACAATATTTCCCCCGCCTCCAAGTTGAATATTTACCATATCATCCATAAGTTTTTGCCTTCTTGCCGGACTGAAATTTGATAAAATAGTGTTAATTTTTTCATTTAAATCGGAATTTTTCTTAAGTCCTATAGCAACTGCCACATCGTCCGCCGAAACTTCAAAACCCTTTTCAAGCTCCACCATAAAAAACTTGTTATTTGCCCTTGAGGCTGATATCCCCTCAGGTCTTTCAGATACATATGCATCTATCTTGCCGCTTTCAAGAGCAACTCTCATGGC
>JAEXBH010000162.1 GCA_023394215.1 Bacillota bacterium
AAACACAAACATCTGGGGAGACAATGTTGAAGAACTTGTAAAAGCAGGTAAGGTATTCAAGGCTGATACTATCGAAGATTTAGCTAAACAAATAAATATAGACCCTGCTGTATTAAAGGAAACTCACGATAAATTTAATTCATATGTAGCTAACGGTAAGGACGAAGAATTCGGTAGAACCCTATTCGGTAAACCTTTAGATAAGGCTCCATACTATGCTTCTCCAAGAGTTCCTACAGTTCACCACACAATGGGTGGGGTTGAAATTGACCTTGAATGTCAAGTGTTGGGTAAAGATGGCAAGCCGATTCCGGGCTTATTTGCAGCCGGTGAAGTAACAGGCGGTATTCATGGTAAAAACAGACTTGGCGGTAACGCCCTTGTAGATATACATGTATTCGGTAGAACTGCCGGTACAAATGCTGCAAAAGCTGCTAAATAATATTTAAATTTAAGATAGCGTGTCGATAGACACGCTATTTTTTCATACGCTATTTAATAGGAAACCTTAAATCCCTGCTTTTTAATTAAATCAAAAGTCTCAGATTTTTTTTCAACCTCGCTCATATTTTTATCAACTACCTGCTTGGTAAAAGAATCCACCCTTTGATTTGCATTTCTTAAATCATAATAGGTTTGCATAACTTGATCATATTCTTCAAATTCTTTTAAATATGAGTCAAATTTTTTATAAGTATCCACAAAAACCCTATGCTCAATTTCCATTCTCGGCTTTAACTCAGGTGCCTGATCAGCATAACCTATGCCCATACCCACAACCGGATAAGTGTTCTCAGGCAAATCCAAAAGCCTTATAAGCTCTTCCTGGTCATTCAATATACATCCGAAATAAACTATTCCAAGACCCATAGATTCGGCGGCAACAGCAACACTTTGCGCCATTAAACTGGCATCAGTCCACCCTTGAAAAAATCTGTCGGTATCATTGGCAAAAATCGGTCCCGCTTCCTTTTCTTCCATTATTTTAACATTTCTATAATTATCAACTATAAAAACCAAAAGTTCCGGAGCTGTAGCAAGATAAGGCTGTTTTCCAATCTTTGCCATAGCCTCCCTCTTAGCTTGATCCTTAACCCTTATTATAGATGCATTTTGCATACCTGTAGAAGTGGATGTACGATTTGCAACTTCAAACAGCAAATTTACCTTGTCCTCACTTATCGGGTCATCTTTCCATTTTCTTATACTTCTATGATTTAATAAAGTCTTGATTGTTTCGTTCATATGTCCCCCTCTCTTATATATAAAATTATAATTTATAAGGTTTTCATAGTAAAGTTTTTAAATAATAAAGCATTTCAGGATTGACAAGTATTCTTGTCATATATTATAATAGTTTTGACAACTAAACTTGTCAAAACCTTAGGAGGATAAGATGCCACTAATAAATAAATTAAAAGAATTTAGAATGGGTAAAGGACTCAACCAAGAAGATTTAGGAAAAATTATAGGAGTAAGCAGGCAGACCATAAGTTCTATTGAACGTGGAGACTACACTCCGTCTATAATAATTTGCCTAAAACTTGCAAAAGAATTTAAAGTAGCTGTCGAAGATATTTTTAACTACACGGAGGAATAATATGGAAAGATCGGAAAGAAAATTACTAATAGTAAAAATTATTTTTGCTACATTTATAGGTATGATTCTTAGTAGCTTATTTCATATGACAAATATTAAAAACTTATTTGAAGGATTTCAAAACCTACTAATAAAATACTCTAAATATTCGCTTTATTTTACAATGTTTGCTTCTCTAACTTTATCCTACTTTCTCGGATTAAAAGCTGATAGAACTTTAAGTCCTGATGAAAGCATAAAACATCTTTACCTTGAAGAAAAAATACTTCAGGTATCTATCCTGCTTTGTATATTCTTTTTAGTTGGAGCCTTATCAGGCATTATATATTGCGAAAATAATAATTTTTCTTACAAACTTAGGGAATATATACTTTTATTATTATCCTGGTTAATCTACTCAATACTCTTAATATGCCTGATAAGTAGGCTCTATGAAAAGTTAAAATCCTTATCTCTAAATAGAAAAGGAAATGTATTCTCTTTTAGATTTGATAAAGATTGGCTTAATTCGGCTGATGAGTATGAAAAACTTTTGATATATGAAAAATCCTACAAGGCTCACAAAAGGATGACTGTATGTGCAACATTATTACTTATAATATATGCAGGGCTTGCGATAAACCAAACCCTTCCGCTATTTCCTATTATATTTATACTGCTGCCACTTTTGATGGGTATTTAAATAAAACCACCGGATAAGCCGGTGGTTTACTTTATTCTCATAGAATACTATATATAAAACTTAAATATCAATAACTAATCAATTCATCATAAAGAGACATTTGGAAAAATTTTATAAAGCAGATTATTTACCAATAACTTAAAATTCTTAATGCTTATGATTTTTTCTAAGTCAACTCCGTTTAGATCTCGTATCTGATCTATTGTCATATTCTTATACATCATTTCTTCTTTATCATCAACCGAATAGTCTTTCAAAATACCATTTTTAAAAACAAACTTGTACGACTTTTCTTCTTCCGAGTGCTTCAAATCCACCAATTTGTTAAAAGAATATTCCAATTCATAAAGTCTTGTTACATAAACTTCAACCCTATCCTCTACACTGTCAATTCTTATATTTTCCTTAAGTTCTACAACTCGCTGAGATAATCCTCTATTAAAATATCTGTCAAATTTCAACTTACTGTAATTATCAAAAAAATCTTTTAATTTATTATCTGAAAATTGAAAATACCTATCACTCATAAAATCATTATAAGTAACTATTTCACTTCCATTTAAAATTCTATCCCTATTATCTAAAAATTTTTTAATATTTTCCACTTGCACACTATCAGCTACAAATGCCGATTTTGATAAAACAGTAAATAAGAATAAAATAACCAACAAGCTCCTTATTTTACGATTCATAAAAACTCCTTTATTCTAATTCCTATAAACTCATAATATACTGTCGCCAAAATTTACTATACTGTTACCAACTACCAAAC
>JAEXBH010000194.1 GCA_023394215.1 Bacillota bacterium
CCTATATCCTTTTCAATAGTTTCCTCAAACAACTGGTATTCAGGATACTGAAATACCAAACCTACCATTTGCCTGATTTTCTTCAAATTGGCCTTATTATCGAAGTCAATTTGCATATCATCTACAAAAATCTTCCCGGACGTAACCCTAAGCAACCCGTTAAGAAGTTGAACCAGGGTGGATTTACCTGATCCCGTATGCCCTATAAGCCCTATAAACTGATTTTCTTTTATTTCTAAATTTATGTTCTCAAGTGCCCTGCTCTCAAAAGTGGAATCCGGATTATATATATAACTTATATCTTCTAATCTTATACTCATAACGCTTCCACCAATTCTTCAACACTAAGTATGTCATCCTCTACCCTAAATCCACTTTTTTTAAGTAAATAAGCAAGTTCGGTAACTTGAGGTACATCCAATCCCAAACTCTTAACAAGTTCCACCTTTGAAAAAACTTCTCTGGGATTTCCGTCAAGAACTATTTTCCCCTTATCCAAAACAACTATACGATCCGATAAAACCGCCTCATCCATATAATGGGTAATATTTATAACCGTTTTATTTTGCTCCTTATTTAACATTTTAGCAGTCCTCATCACAGACTTTCTGCCTCTTGGATCAAGCATGGCTGTGGGTTCATCAAAAACTATAATTGCCGGATTCATAGCTAAAACTCCTGCTATTGCCACTCTTTGTTTTTGCCCTCCCGACAACATATGGGGAGCATGTTTCTTATATTTTGACATACCTACGGCTTCCAAAGCCATATCAACCCTTTCCCTCAATTCTGGGTTTTTCACTCCTAAATTTTCGGGACCGAATGCCACATCCTCCTCAACTATAGTTGCAACCATCTGATTATCAGGGTTTTGAAATACCATTCCTACCCTGCTCCTTATATCCCAAACATTTGAAGACTTGGTATCAAAACCGTCAACTACAACACTTCCTTCCTTGGGAATTATCTGTGCATTTAAAAGTTTTGCAAGTGTTGACTTTCCTGAACCATTATGACCCAAAATACTTACAAACTCACCATCTTTAATAGTTAAAGTTAAGCCGTCCAAGGCATTTCTTACCTTCTCGTCCTCTGCAGGATAAGAAAATTTTACATCCTTTATCTCTATCATTACTTCTTCCTAAATTAATTTTAATTTTTTAACAAGTCTTGCTTTTCAAACTCTGTCAAAGAATAACTTGTCGAACTCTCATATATTACTACAGGGGTTCCGATTTCCACTCTGTCAAATATCATTTTAACCGCATCCAAAGGTGTGTTTATGCAAGAATTGCTCCCGCCTGTCAAATAAATATTTCCGCCATAGGCATCTCTGCTATAGGTATCATGTATACCTGATCCTGTCCAACCAACCGGCATCCAATATTTAACAGGATAAGTATATTTCTGCCCTGTAAGTGCGTGTATTCCGTTCAAGTTAGTATCTATTTCTTTGGACCAAACCTTATTTACCCCTACAGGAGTAGCTGTATCCTTTCTAAGACCGTATCCTGATACTATATCAGTTTCAACATACAATTCTCCATCAACGTAATACCACATCTTTTGTCTTGACAAATCAACTTCAATATAGGTATTTCCTATATCATTTGAAGACCTGTCCATTGCCGTCATTTGGTCGTTATAAACTATCTCAACTTTGCCGGATCTACCTTCTTTTTGCATAGCAAGAAGCTTTTCAGCTGTTTTTCTTACATTCATTTGCCAGCCGTAAATACCTCCTGGCACGCTGATTTCTCCTATACCGGTGGCATTAAACTTCCTTTCCGTTCTATAGGTATCCGTTTCTCTGGCTATCTTTGCAATGTAATCAAGCAGCAAATCCTCATTTAAAATAAATCTTCCACCTATATTATCATGCATCTTCAAGAATTCCTGTCCTGTAAGCTCATACTTTCTATCAACAAAATCAAAAATATAATTTGCTTCAACAATCTTCTTAATTCTTTCAAATTCTGCTAAAAGCCCTGAATCATCCTTATTTACCTTAGGTTTTGCATAAAGCTCCTCTATATCAAGCTCACTTTTTTCTTCTGCAAGAGCCTTGACAACTTCTTCTTTAAGCTTTGTCATATCCAGTTTACTTCCCGCTTTTTCCGGAATTATTTGATACTTGCCATCCACCACATCAATATGTGCATCAACCGGATCCTCCATATTTTTACTGAACGGAGAATTTTTAAGGATATTTACAATGGCTTCTTCATTAAAAGATGTATTGTATTCAACCTCATACTTGTTGCCCATAAATACGCCTATAGGCCACAAAAAAGCATTTTGTCTGCTCTCAGGTTTCCCTTTTACCGCCTTTTTAAGATTTATATCTTTACCGCTTATGGTAAGCTCTTTTTTATCCCTTCCCTTTATCAAAAGTTTTTGACTGTCTCCACTGTCATTTATAAACAGCTTATCTAATGATATAAGACTCTTGTCCACTCCGTTTACACTGGTTTTTGGAAATGTATTTGAAGAAAAATACACCACCCCTATAATATATATTATTAAAAGTGTAACACCTAAAAATATACCTATTTTCTTTCCTTTACTCATAGTTTTCACCTCATAACCAACCAATTTGATTTTTCTCATTATCTTAATATTTTACCATACTTTAATACATTATTCATCAAAAAAAATTGAGACAAGTATTTCTAAATGTCCCAATTTTATAACTTAAATTATAAATTTCTATATATTTCTTTTAAGCTTAAGCCTATAAACAAGTCTTGTTATATCATTATCTCTTGAAAGTTCTATCCCGTATTCCTCTCCGCACAGGATTTTGATTCTTTGATCAACATTTGCCATGCCGATTCCTCCAAGCTTGTTCTTCCTCTTATCTTCCAAATTTTCCCTAATTCCTATTCCGTTATCCTCAACAGTCAAAAATAGGTCTTCCTCCTTGATAAAACTTGAAATATTAATAAAAGATCTTCCCTCCTTAGGCCTTATACCATGATAGATTGAATTTTCAATGATGGGTTGCAGTATCAGCTTCGGAATATAAAAATCCCTATGCTCTTTTGCTATATCAAAATTATATTCAAATTTGTCATCATACCTGATCTTTTGAATATCCATATAGTTTTTAGCATGATTAAGCTCTTCTTGAAGCTTCACAAAGTCTTGATTTATACCTAAAGATTTTCGTAAAATTTCTCCCAAAGACTTGGTCACTTCTATAGCCTTTTCATTGTCGCCAAATTCTACAAGCCACATAATAGTGTCCAAAGTATTATATATAAAATGCGGGTTTATCTGGCTCTGCAATGCCTTTAATTCAAATATTCTTTTAGCCTCTTCCTTCTTGGCTACACTTAAATTCAAATCGGAAATCCTTTCCAATAAAAGATTGAATTCCTTGGTTAAATCCACAATTTCATTTGAAGCGGATCTATCTATATCTATTGGAGATAGACTGTCATCCACCAATTTTATGTTTTCAATAAGAGATGTAATAGGCTTGGTTATGGATTTTGAAATCATAATTGACATCAAAATGCTTATAAGCAAAATAAAAAATGCCCAACTTATAGTATTTACTACAAGCTTATCTGTCAATATATCCACATTTTCCGTTAAGGATACTCCCGCAATGGACCAATCGGTGCCGGGAATTTCAACTATAGCACCCACAAAATTGCCATCCAGGGTTTTCATCCTATCCTTAGCCAACTTAATATAAGTTTCATTCTCAAGTATACTTTCCTTTCCCATCTGCTTGGTATCAAAAACTATCTTTTCCTCGGATGTAATAATAAACCCGTATCCGCCATCTTGAAAATTCATTTTACTTATATATTCTTCTATAAATTTATAGGATAGATCTATTAATATTATTCCTATATGTTCATTATTATCATTTTTAATCTCACTACTTATGGATATAACTTTCCCTGTATTTTTAGAGAAATGCACCTCATCGTTAATATATGCCATATTATTAGCCTTAAGGGCCTTTTGATACCATCCCTCCTTATTAACATTGGAAAAATGCATAATTTCATCACTTTGAGTGCTTATAACCTTACCGTATTTAGATATAACAGAAATGTTTTTAATTATATCATCATTTTTTTGAATAATTTCAATTAAACTTCTCAAGGATCCAAATGAATTATATTCCTTGTCAGAAATCATCTTGATTTCATTGTTCATAGATATCAAATTTGCCAAATCCCTTACCTTATCCAAGTAGGAAGAAATATATATACCTGCAC
>JAEXBH010000195.1 GCA_023394215.1 Bacillota bacterium
TAGAACTTCACAGACCTTATGTTGATAATGTACATTTGAAGTGTGAGCATTGTGGAGGTACAATGACAAGACAGGCTGATGTGCTTGATGTTTGGTTTGATTCCGGAGCTATGCCTTTTGCCCAATACCATTATCCATTTGAAAATAATGAAAAGTTTGAAAGACTTTTCCCAGCAGATTTTATTTGTGAAGGTATAGACCAAACTCGTGGTTGGTTTTACACATTAATGGCTATTTCAACCTTGTATAAGGGGGTAGCACCATATAAAAATGTTTTAGTAAATGATCTTATATTGGATAAAACCGGTCAAAAGATGTCAAAGTCAAAGGGTAACACAATAGATCCTTTTGAAATGTTTGATAAGTATGGGGCTGATGTTGTGAGATTTTATTCTTTATATGTATCTCCTCCATGGGTGCCTACAAAATTTGATGAAGAAGGCTTAAAAGAAGTAGATTCAAAGATGTTCAGATCATATAAGAATATCTATAGCTTTTTCCAACTGTATGCCAACACCGACGATATAGACCCGAGAGATTTCTTTGTTGAATATAAGGATAGACCTCAAATAGACAAGTGGATTTTATCAAGATTCAATTCTCTTGTTAAGCTTTATGACAGAGAGATGGAAATTTTTGAATATACTAAGGTTGCGAGAGCTATTTCGGAATTTTTAATAGAAGATTTCTCAAATTGGTATATTAGAAGAAATAGGAGAAGGTTCTGGGATACTGAAATCTCTGATGACAAAAAGGCGGTTTATAACACGACATATGAAGTTTTGCTTGGAGTAACTAAGTTGCTTGCCCCTATGGTTCCTTTTATAACCGAAGAAATGTACAATAAGCTTACGGGAGAGGTATCAGTTCATTTGGCGGATCTTCCTAAGCTTGATGAATCCTTGATAGATCAAGAGCTTGAAGATAAGATGGATCTTGTTAGAAGGATAGTAACTCTTGGTAGGGCATCAAGAGAAGATGCCAAGATAAAGGTTAGGCAGCCGCTTGCAGAAATCCTTCTTGAAAAATCTTATGAAGAGCAAATTTCAGATCTTGTGGACCTTATAAAGGAAGAGTTAAATATCAAAAACGTAGTATTTACATCTGATTTGGCAGATTTTATGGACTATCAGTTAAAGCCTGACTTTAAGGTTGCAGGCCCTGTACTTGGAGCTAAGATAAAGGATTTCGGAAATCAGCTTAGACTGCTTGAACCTAAGGATTTGGTAGCTAAGCTAAACGAGGGGCCTGTAAATATGGTTTTAAATGGGGAAGATACGGAAATTCTAAGGGAATATGTTGAAGTGAGGATATCATCAAAAGAGGGCTTTGACATAGCTTCGGAAGCAAATGTATTTGTAATTCTTGATACAAGTCTTACTCCTGAGCTTTTGGAAGAGGGTTATATGAGAGAGTTTGTTTCAAAGGTTCAACAGCTTAGAAAGTCGAGCGGTTTTGAAGTTACGGATGAAATAAATATAGAATTTGACGCTGATGACGAATTGTTTACAGCATTGAGCAAGTTTGAAGAGGATATTAAATCGGAAACATTGGCTAAAAATTTCAGCAGAAAGACTTTGGATTTGCCTGAAATAGAGCTAAACGACAAGATGATTAAAATAAGGGTAGAATTATTTAGTTAGTGTGGTATAATTTCTTATAAGAAGGTAAACTTATATAAGGAGAGAAAATGAGAGTAACAGAATCAGAAGAAAATTATTTAGAATCAATTCTTATGATAAAAGAGAGAAAAGACAGGGTTAAGGCTGTTGATATAGCAAGAAAGCTTGATTTCTCAAAACCAAGTGTAAGTTATGCACTAAAGAAATTATCAGAGAAGGATTTAATCGTTGTTAAGGATAACAACGATATCGAGTTGACGGAAGAAGGCATGGAGATTGCTGCAGAAATATATGAAAGGCACCAAATAGTTGCCAAGGTACTTATGGCTATCGGTGTAAATGAAGAAACTGCTTATGAGGATTCATGCGAAATAGAACACAGGATAAGTCAGGAAACTTTTGATAAGATTAAGGAAATATACTATACAAAATTTAAAAAGTAGTTTTATCAGATTAAAGATGCGGTTTTATGAACTGCATCTTTTTTTTGTGTAAAATTTGGAATTTTTAAATTTGTAAACATTTGCAAAAGTCAAAAGATAGAGTTATTATTAATATAACAAAGATGATTTTAAAAGTATAATTCGTTGATATTATAGACAGAAGAAGGATTAAGAAAAATTAGCAGTGACATTTTGTTTGAGGTGATAACTTTTTATCGATATTTTGTTAAGAGTAGATGTTTACAGGTAAATTTATGTATAAGGAGATAAATTTTATGAAATTATTGAGACTGTATAGATTGTATCTAAAAAAGTATAAGTTTTATAAATACATAGTGATTGCACAATATTGTTTTATGTTTTTTATATTGTATTTTATGCTTCCGATATTAAGAGATCATGCAAAGTCTTTGTTCATAGCAAAACAATATCCGATGAATAAAGTTGTTTATTATAATAATGTTGAAGCGCTTAGGATTGGGCAGGCGAACTATGCCAATAAAGAAAGGTTAGTAAATAATGATAAGGAGTTTACCAAGATCGTTAGCGAAGAAAAGAATATTAGTTCAATTTTTCCTTTGGTAAGGGATGCACATGTTGTTATGCCTGATGGGAAAGATGCCGGAGCGGATATTTATGACAAAAATTCTTTTTCGTTTCTTACCAATAAAATTGTAGGAAAAAGAGATGATGTGGTTTATGCCGTAATTGACGGTTCGCCAAGTAAAGTTAAAAAATATAAGATTGGGCAAATTTATCCATTTAAGATAGAATCAAACGGTGAATTTTTTGACATAAAGGTGGAAATAGTAGATTATTTGGATGCTGAGGTGCAAACTACTATTCATCATAATATAACGTCAACTCGTGATGTTGAAATGAATGATATATTGCGATATGAAAATCTTGATGAGGAATTTGATTATATATTTTTTCTGGATAGTCCCTTGATAAATATGATTCAAAGATATGATAGTACAAGTTTAGAAAATTACTCAAGATTGGTCTATTTCAAGGAAGAAACCCCGCAGGAGCAAATAGACAGTTTTGTAAAGAGGGTAAATGATAAGGATATAGG
>JAEXBH010000095.1 GCA_023394215.1 Bacillota bacterium
GAAGGGGTCCATACTTTGCCTTGTAGGGCCTCCGGGGGTAGGGAAGACATCTATAGTAAAGAGTGTAGCCGAGTCCATGAATAGACAATATGTGTCTATGAGACTGGGAGGGCTTGGTGACGAATCTGAAATCAGGGGACACAGAAAAACCTATATAGGGGCAATGCCCGGTAGGATAGTTACCAGCCTTATAGAAGCAAAATCGATGAATCCGGTCTTCCTTTTAGACGAAATAGACAAGGTTTCTTCTGACTATAGGGCTGATCCGGCATCCGCACTGCTTGAAGTTCTTGACCCGAATCAGAACAATAAGTTTATGGACAGGTACTTGGAAATATCTTTAGATTTATCACAGGTAATGTTTGTTACGACAGCCAATACTACATCGACAATTCCAAGGGCGCTTTTGGATAGAATGGAAGTTATAGAAATTTCCGGTTATACACCTGAGGAAAAATTTAATATAGCTAAAAAGCACCTCTTAAGCAAGCAGATGGAGGAGCATGGTATAGCTCATAATATGCTGAAAGTCACAGATAGTGTTATAGAAAAAATAATAAATAATTACACACGTGAGTCCGGAGTGAGAAATCTTGAAAGGCATATAGCCAAGATTTGCAGAAAGGCTGCTATGAGGCTTGTCAGGGATGGAAAAAGAGTATCTGTAAATCTTAAGAATTTCAGAGATTTTCTTGGTAGAGAACTTGTTTTGGACGATGATATAGTTAAAAAACCGGAGGTTGGCGTTGTTACGGGTTTGGCTTGGACTCAAGTTGGAGGAGAGCTTTTACAGATAGAAGTAAATGTTATGGAAGGAAAGGGTAAGGTTCAACTCACAGGTTCTTTGGGGGATGTGATGAAGGAGTCCGCTATGGCCGCTATATCCTATATAAGGGCAAATGCAGAAAGTTTGGGAGTAGATAAGGATTTTCATAACAAATTTGATATACATGTCCATGTTCCGGAAGGGGCAACACCAAAGGATGGTCCCTCAGCAGGTATCACCATAACTACAGGTTTGGTATCAGCCTTAAGCGGTAAAAAAGTAAGGCAGGATATAGCTATGACAGGAGAAGTTACTATAAGAGGCAGAGTGCTTGCAATAGGGGGCCTAAAAGAGAAGGCGCTTGCAGCAAATCGCTATGGAATAAATACAGTGCTTATACCTAAGCAAAATGAAAAAGATTTGGAAGAAATACCTGAAAGTATAAGAAAGCTCATGAAATTTATAAGCGTTACTCAGGTAAAAGAGGTCCTGGACCTTGCGATAATTAAGTAGGTTAATATGAAGATAAATAATCCCGTTCTTGAAAAAATAGCTTTTAAGCAGGACCAGTATCCCGGAGAGGATTTTCCGGAAATAGCCTTGGCAGGAAGATCCAATGTAGGAAAGTCTTCACTTATAAATACCATAGTAGGCAGAAAAAACTTAGCAAGGACTTCATCGAAGCCGGGCAAAACAAGAACTATAAATTTTTATAATGTTGATAATATTTTTAGGATTGTAGATTTGCCGGGTTACGGCTATGCCCAAGCATCCCAGTATGATAGAGACAGCTGGGCAGAGGCTATAAATACTTATCTTACAGTAAGAGGAAACCTTAAAGAAGTTATATTATTGGTAGATATAAGACACGAACCTACTGCTGATGATAAGATGATGTATGATTGGATTGTTGATAGGGGTTATTCCGGTTATGTAATAGCTACAAAGCTTGATAAGATAGGAAAATCCAGATTGCAGCAGCATATAAAAGTAATTTCAAAAAAACTTGAAATAGAGGACAGATCGAAAATAATCTATTATTCGGCAGAAAGTAAGGAAAATAAGGAAAAGATACTGTTTCTTTTTCAAAAATTAATTGAAGATTAAAAAATAAAAGCCTGGAAATATAAAAATGCTTATATTTCCGGGCTTTTTATCCGAATATTAATTTATAGAGTGAGTCTGCTCCCTTGGACATTATAAATAGGAAACTTACCAAGGATATTGGTTTAAGCAGTAGGAGTATGGTTAAAAATCTTGAAGTTTTCATATCTGTAAGCCCGCAAAGCATACATGTGATATCATCAGGGGCAAAGGGAATCAACAGAGCGCCTATTAACATATAGTCTATTTTTCCGCCCTTATTCAGCCAACCTACATATTTGTTATAGGTTTTTTCCTTTGCAAAGATGCCCACGAAAGCTCTTCCATAAAATCTTGCAAGCAGGAAAATTACAAGAGAGCCTAAGCATATGCCTATATAGTTGAGTAAAAATCCCATTATGTTGCCGTAGGCAAGTATGCCAGCAAGATAGTTTATACCGGCAGGTATGACCGGAAAGACTATAAGTAAGGCTTGTAATATCACAAATATAAAGGGGGACGCAGGTCCCAGGTATCCAAGAAGGTCTTTAAATTTTGAGGGGTCTGTAAAATATCCCTTGGTAAATCCGTATATGGCAAATACGGAACCTATAATAAGTCCGACACTTGCAACCCTGTTAAAAATCTTTCTCCTCTTAGCTATTTCAGCTTCTTCAGCATCATCAAAATCTATATTAAATTCTTTAATTTCTTTATCCGTTTTTTCCGACATAATTCCTCCTATGGAAAGTTTACCCTAAAAAAGGAAAATGGACAAATAAATAATTTGTAATATTTAGAGATAAAGGAAAAAATTTTGAGTAAATGAAAAACGGCACAGATTAACTGTGCCGGAAATTTAGAATCTTAAGCAATGTACAAAGCGACCTGCATAAGCCTTCAATTTTTATTAAACTGCTTCGAACATTGATTTATCAACGCCGCATAGTGGACAAGTCCAGTCTTCAGCAAGATCTTCAAATGCTGTTCCCGGTGCTACGCCGTTATCAGGATCACCCAATTCTGGATCATAGATGTAACCACAAGCTTGACATTCCCATTTTGTCATTTCTTTACCTCCGTATAATTTGTCTATCTAAAGGTCTTTTCGGACCTTATCAGTACAATTATAAGATACCCAGAAAAAAAAATATATATCATCTTATTGAAAATAATTTTATTTTTTCTAAATTGCTTAAAAAGTGATTATTTCTTCCGCTTTGAGGGTAAATAGAAATAGTAGAAAAGAAAAAGGAGGTATGTCGAATGGCATTTTTATATAGCGATGTATTTAATAGCAGTATAGATTCTATAAATACTACTGTTGCTAATATTTTAAAAGAAATAAAGCCTTTGATAGAAGATGAAGATGTCATATTTGATATACGTCTTATCTTAAATGAACTTTTGATTAACGGTTTTGAACACGGTAATCAAAAGGATATTAATAAGTTGATTTCTATCAAGTTTAAATTGGATGACAGCCATGCCTATGTTGAAGTTAAGGATGAAGGTAGGGGTATCTTGAATGATTATCCTTATGATGTTTGTGATTTAAAATGTTGCGGCAGGGGTCTTTTGATAGTTGAGAGTCTGAGTGATTTTGTTGAAATAGAGAATAATTTGGTAAGGTGCAGTATTGCCCTATAGGTCTGCTTGTGGAGATAGTCTGTAAGCGGATTTTTTATTTTAATATATTTTTTTATGTGTTAAAATAGCTAATGGATTGAGAGGTAATTATGATAGAAAATCAAAAAAATATAAGAAATATAGCTATAATAGCCCATGTTGATCACGGTAAAACAACTTTGGTTGATTCTTTATTGAAACAAGGGGGTATATTTAGACAAAATCAGGAAGTAAAAGAGAGGGTAATGGATTCAAATGATATAGAAAGAGAACGGGGTATAACGATTCTTTCTAAAAATACTTCCATAGCCTATAAAGATATCAAGATAAACATTATTGATACCCCGGGGCATGCGGATTTCGGTGGAGAGGTGGAACGTGTGCTTAAGATGACAGATGGAGTTGTTTTGGTAGTTGATGCCTTTGAAGGGGTTATGCCGCAGACTAAATTCGTAATCAAGAAGGCCATAGACCTTGATTTGCCGGCTGTTATATGCTTGAATAAGATTGATAGGGATAAGGCAAGACCGGAAGAGGTTGTTGATGAAATCTTGGACTTGTTTATAAGTTTGAACGCTTCAGACCATTACTTGGATGCTCCTATAGTTTATGCTTCCGCAAGAGACGGGTGGGCAAGTCTTGACTATAATGAAAAAGCTGATAATATGAAGGTTTTGCTTGATACAATAGTTGAATATATTCCGACACCTGCAGGAGATGCGTCAAAGCCTTTTAAGATACTTATTTCCACTACCGACTACAATGAATATATGGGGAGGATAGGTATAGGTAAGGTAGAAGACGGAGTTATAAGACTTCATGATGAAGCCTATATAGTAAATTACAATAATCCTGAAAAGAAGGATAAGATTAAGGTAACCAGTATATATGAATTCGAAGGCTTACAAAGAGTTTCGGTAGAGCAAGCATCGGCAGGAGCCATAGTTGCCATATCAGGAGTTGAAGGTATAAGTATAGGCGACACTCTTTGCTCACCTCAGGATTTAAGTGCCCTTCCTTTTGTAAAAATTTCAGAACCTACACTTTCCATGAACTTCCTTGTAAATGATTCTCCGTTTGCGGGTAGAGAGGGTAAGTTTGTTACATCAAGACATTTAAGAAACAGACTTTATAAAGAGGCGGAAACTGATGTCAGCCTTAAAGTTGAAGACACAGGTTCAACCGATGTATTTAAGGTTAGCGGAAGGGGCGAGCTTCATTTATCCGTGTTAATAGAAAATATGAGAAGGGAAGGTTATGAATTCCAAGTATCCAAGCCGGAAGTCCTATTTAAAAATGAGAATGGTAAAAAATATGAACCTATGGAAATAGTTACGATAGATGTCGAAGATATTTATGTAGGCAGTATAATAGAAAA
>JAEXBH010000106.1 GCA_023394215.1 Bacillota bacterium
ATAAATACCATCCCCCCCTGTGCCATCTCCTGCAGGTAGGCAAATAGTTTTATAAGTTTTTTAATGCCCGTACTCTCAAATTCAGTATTTATAGAATATGTGCCATATACCATATTAAGACTGCACACATATTTCTCGCCATCTTCTTTCCTATCAATTTCAATTTCTGTCAAATCGGGCTTAAAAATTTTAATAAAGCCCTCTAATTTTCTCACTGTATTTGCATAATTTTCATACATATCTTTCGGGATTAAATTCCCTGAAACAGAAAAAACATTCAATATATTTTGATCTATTTTGGCTGCACTCTTAAGCAAAAAATCTACATGAGAATCATCTGAGTCAAATTCTCCAGAATAACTAAGCATATCTCTTAAAAAATAATCTGTATGATTATCAGATTGGTCCATATATACATGTATTTTAGTTCCAAATATAAACAACGCCAAAAAACCTATAAAAAGAAAACTTACTCCATCCTTTGGTATTTCATCAGGATTAAAAATCTTTTTTATAAATAATGCTGATACTGTAGCATTTGACAATAGATTTATGGTTTTCTTTGTAAAAATATCATCAAACGAACCCTCTCTTCCCATATTAATCTGAATAATCTCACCTTTTATAACTTCAATTAAAATGTCAAACTTTTCTTTTTGTCGATTAGGATGCTTAAAAGATAATCTCTCAATATCAATAACAAATTTTCCAACATGATTCCTTTTCAAAGCAACTTCATATTTATATAGCAATAATCCATCTGGCATATTTGCTAAAAATTCAGCTTCAATATATAGTTCCCCCACTTTTTTATTGATAATTGCCTCAAGATTTTTTTGCACCACAGGATTATTAAGGTAATCCTCATTAACAAGAAGATTCCTCAAAATGTCTATAGAAGTAATAATAGCCGACTTTCCGGAACCATTCATTCCATAAATCCCCTTAATATTGTAATCTTGAGTATCTATAGGTATAGTAACTGTTTTTTTATAAAAAGAAAGTGATACCACACTATCTATAGTTTTAATACCGTTTACTTTATAGTTAACCAAAAACACATCTTTCATTACTAATATCCTCCTATTAAAAGGTATTATATCATATAGATTTTCTAAAATAAATACATTTTGTATTTATTTTAGAAAATTCTCAACATAAAAAGAGGGCTTATTCAGCCCTCTAATCATATTCTGGATTATTTTTTATTCGTAGCTTTTTGCCATTCTTAGATAATTTGCATATCTTTCCTTAGCAGCTTTTTCTGATTCTTCATAAAGAGTCTTAGCTGTTTCAGGGAATGTGATGCTCAATGAACTATATCTAACTTCACCTTGTAAGAATTCTTGGAATGACTTGGTAGGTTCTTTTGAATCCAATACGAAAGGATTTTGTCCGGCTTCAGATCTTCTCGGATCGAATCTGTACAAATGCCAGTATCCTGATTCAACAGCCAATTTTTCTCTTTCAACAGACTTACCCATACCTGTCTTTAATCCGTGGTTTATACATGGAGCATAAGCTATTACCAATGACGGTCCGTTGTAGCTTTCGGCTTCAACCATAGCCTTGATTAATTGAGCTTGGTTAGCACCTAAAGCAACTTGTGCTACATATACATAACCATAAGTAGCCATCATTAAACCTAAATCTTTCTTTCTGATCTTCTTACCTGATGCAGCAAACTTAGCTACTGCAGAAAGTGGTGTGGATTTAGAAGATTGTCCACCTGTATTTGAGTATACTTCTGTATCGAATACCAATACGTTTATATCGTGACCTGATGCTAAAACATGGTCCAAACCGCCGAATCCGATATCATATGCCCAACCGTCTCCACCGAAGATCCATACTGATTTCTTAATCATATAGTCTTTTAGGTCAACTATTTCTTTTAATAACTTATCAGCTTTTTCGTTTCCGAAAGTAAATCCTTCAGCCTTTGATAGGATCTTTTCAGATGCTTCTTTTGACTTGCCGTAATCATCTTTACCTTCTAACCAAGCATTTAAATCTTCATTTAGAGGACTTTCCAAGCCTAAAGCCAATAATTCTCTTACTAAATATTCAACTCTTTCTCTTGTCTTTTCAGTTGCTAATTGCATACCGAAGCCATATTCGGCAGCATCTTCGAATAATGAATTACCCCAAGACGGACCGTGACCTTCAGAGTTGCAAGTATATGGAGTTGAAGGTGCAGAACCACCCCAAATAGATGAACATCCTGTAGCGTTTGCTATAAGTGTTCTTTCTCCGAATAATTGTGTAACTAACTTAGCATAAGCAGTTTCACCACAACCTGCACAAGCTCCTGAGAACTCTAACAATGGTTGTTTAAATTGTGAACCCTTAACTGTATTTTCAGGAACTAAACCTGTCTTGTAGCCAACTACTTCGTGAGCATAAGTCCAGTTTTCCTTTTGAGCTTCTAATTGTTCACCGAAAGGCTTCATAATCAAAGCTTTTTCCTTAGCAGGACATACATCGGCACAGTTTCCGCAACCTGTACAGTCTAATACTGATACTTGGATTCTGAAATCATAGCCTTCAAGACCCTTGCCTATTGCCTTCTTAGATTCAAATCCTTCAGGTGCATTGGCCTTATCTTCTTCATTTAATAAGAAAGGTCTGATAACTGCATGCGGACATACGTAAGAACATTGGTTACATTGGATACAGTTTTCCATTTGCCATTCAGGTACATGAAGAGCTATACCTCTCTTTTCATATTGAGCTGTACCATGGTCAAATTCACCGTTTTCTATGCCTACAAATGTTGAAACAGGAAGAGAATTTCCTTCTGTTCTATTCATAGGTATAACAATCTTTCTCACAAATTCAGGAATCATAGAGTTGTCAAGTTCAACAACTTCCGCATTTTTCCAAGATTCAGGAACTTCTACCAATTCTACCGCATGAATACCTGCATCTACTGCAGCATAGTTCATATCAAGAACTTTTTGTCCCTTCTTACCGTAAGTATAATCAATAGAATGCTTTAAGTATTCTACTGCTTGATCTATAGGAAGAACCTTTGATAGGTTGAAGAATGCTGATTGGATAATCATATTGATTCTGTTACCCAAACCTATTTCTTCAGCTATCTTGGATGCATTGATTATATAGAACTTAAATTCGCCGTTAGCGATTGCTCTCTTTAATTCTCCAGGAAGGTGTTCTTCCAACTCATCCTTTGACCAGATAGTGTTAAGTAAGAATGTACCGCCCTTCTTTAATCCCTTAGTTAGGTCATAATTGTAAACATATGATTGCTTAGAAACTGATACGAAATCTGATTCATCAAGTAGATATGTTGATCTTATTGGTGAAGTACCGAATCTTAAGTGAGATACTGTCAAACCGCCTGACTTCTTTGAGTCATAATCAAAATATCCTTGAGCATACATGTCTGTATTGTCACCGATAATCTTAATAGCTTGTTTATTGGCACCTACTGTACCGTCTGAACCGAATCCCCAGAACTTGCATCTTGAAATACCGGGCTCAACTATTGTCATTTGTTCCTTAACTTCTAATGAATGGAAAGTAACATCATCAACTATAGAAATAGTAAATCCATCCTTAGGAGTTTCAGCCTTTAAATTATCAAATACAGTGTTGATATGAGACGGAGTTGTATCCTTTGAACCTAAACCGTATCTACCGCCAACTATCAAAGGTTGTACTTCCTTATCATAATAAACACTCTTTACGTCTAATAATAGAGGTTCTCCTTCTGAACCTTTTTCTTTTGTTCTGTCTAATACCGCTATTCTCTTTACAGTCTTCGGCATAGCAGCTAAGAAATGTTCTTTAGAGAAAGGTCTGAATAGACGAACCTTAATCATACCGACTTTTTCGCCTCTCTTAACAAGTTCATCAATAACTTCTTCAGCAGCTTGTGTAACTGAACCCATAGCTACTATTACATTTTCAGCATCAGATGCTCCGTAGTAATTGAATAACTTATAGTCTCTGCCTGTTCTCTTAGAAACTTCCGCCAAGTATCCTTCAGTGATTCCAACTATTTCTTCATAAGCCTTATTTGAAGCTTCTAAAGCTTGGAAGTAAATGTCAGGACCTTGAGCTGTACCCATAGTCTTAGGTCTTGATGGGTTTAATGAGTTGTCTCTGAAAGCCTGAATAGCTTCATAATCAACCATTTCAGCCAATTCTTCATAATCCCATACTTCGATTTTTTGAATTTCGTGGCTTGTTCTGAAACCGTCAAAGAAATGTACAAAAGGAACTCTACCCTTAATTGCTGATAGATGTGCTACAGCTGCCAAGTCCATAGCTTCTTGTACTGATGCGGATGCAAGCATAGCAAAACCTGTTGCTCTTGCAGCCATAACATCTTGATGATCCCCGTAAATTGAAAGGGCATGAGAAGCTAAAGCTCTTGCTGCAACGTGGAATACTCCAGGAAGTCTTTCCCCTGCTATCTTATACATGTTAGGTATCATTAACAATAAACCTTGTGATGCGGTATATGTACTAGTTAAAGCCCCTGCAGCCAACGATCCGTGTACTGCTCCGGCAGCTCCTGCTTCTGATTGCATTTCAACAACATCTACTGTTTGTCCGAAAATGTTCTTCCTTCCGTGTGCTGACCATTCATCTACGGCTTCTGCCATATTTGATGACGGTGTGATTGGATATATAGCGGCTACTTCTGAAAATGCATACGCAACATGAGCAGCAGCAGTATTTCCATCCATTGTTTTCATACTTCTTGTCATAAAAATCCTCCTATTAAATTTTTATCTACCATTACCGTAAGCCAATTAAATTATATTATTACGGGTGAAAATAGTCAAATCTTAAACTATACTATGCCCATATACTTTATGTCTTTTATCTTTTTTTAATAATTAGTTAGTATAAACTACCCTTTATTTACGTATTCTTCTATTTTTATGGCATATTTCTTGCATTTCAAACTCAAACTTGCCGGACTTATTTTAAGCATCTCCGCAGCCTTCCTTAAACTCGAACTTAAAGATAAGGTATTTATAAACAATTTTCTTTCAAAACTTTCAAAAGCCAAATCATAGGTGATATTTTCAAACTCCCGAATTTCTCCAAGTTTCTCTCTATCGGGATTTAAAAGATTATATGTAGTCTGTATACTCACGCTATCATTCTCAGCGGTAACTACCATCCTCTCAATAATATTTTCAAGTTCTCTGATATTTCCCGGCCATTTATATTCTTCAAGCATTTTTACAACAGACTTATTCAACTTAATATTTTTATAATATTTATTATTAAACTTATCCAAAAAAAATTTAGTCAAAGGCTCTATATCTTCAGCCCTTTCTCTTAATGCGGGAACATAAATAGGGATAACATTTAATCTGTAGAATAAATCCTCTCTGAATTCTCCCCTTTTTATAGCTTCTTCTATATCTATATTAGTAGCAGCTATCAATCTTATATTCAAAGGGATAACTTTATTTCCTCCTATCCTCATAATCTCTTTTTCCTGTAAAACCCTTAAAAGCTTTGCCTGGTTTTCCATGCTTAAAGTACCTATTTCATCAAGCAAAAGAGTGCCGTTATTTGCCAGTTCAAATATACCTATCTTACCGTTTTTCCTTGCTCCGGTAAAACTTCCCTCCTCATATCCGAACAACTCGGATTCTATAAGGTTTTGGGGTATGGCTGCACAATTAACCTTTATATACGGCTTATCATTTCTTTGGCTGTTTTGAAATATCTCATTTGCTATTAGTTCCTTTCCCGTGCCGGACTCCCCTCTTATGAAGATGGTAGCGTCGGTTTTTGCTATTCTTGAAATATTACCCAACAAATATTTCATCTTCGCCGACTTATAGACAAGAGGCTTAGCATATAAGTTATTTTTTAAAAGATAATCAACATGCTCCTTCTCAATTAAAAGTTTATTTTCGACCGTCTGCAATCTATCCTTGAGACTGTTGATTTCAGTAAGATTCCTATTGCTTATTACAGCCATAAGAACCTCCCCATTATCATCAAACACAGGTATACCTGTGATCAAAACCGGTATATTGTTCTTATGTAAAATTCCTATATTATCTATTCTCTTCTTCTTTTTTATAACTTCCATGCTGACTGCTCCGGAAAAAATTTTTCCTTCAAGTTCATAAACCTTTTTACCGACAACATCCTCTTCTTTGACACCCAAATTTTTTAGATAGCTCGGATTAACATAAATTGTAGTTCCGTCTTTATAAGCGACATAAATCCCATCAAAAAGATTATCACAAATCTTCTTAAAATCAATTCCATATCTGTTTATAGAATTATCAAGCAGCTCCAGCTCTTTCTCATTTAAATACTTACTTATTTTATTTAAAATATTATCTTTATGTGTAAAATCATTTATATTCATAGTCAATCTCCTATAAGTAGGGTTCATTATATGTTTATTATATTAAACGTCGTTTAATATTTCAAACATAAACGTTTGTATTTCTAAACAATTTGCAGGTATAAGCTAAGTATCTTAAGCATTCTTGAGACATAGAGTTTTGGCACGCTTTTTGCAAGTGTAGTATTATGAATAATTTTATTCAAATATCTTTTGAAAGGAATGATCGTTTATGAAAGTAGTTTTAGGTTCCGGTACTATGGGGTTAAGCATTGCCGAATCCTTCATTATGGGAGGATATGAAACCATAGTGTACGATCCGTTTGAAAAATCTTTGGAAAAAGCAAAAAACAAAATGCCCGAAGATTTAAAATTTTTAAAGTCACATGACCTATTTAAAGAAAGTGTTGACGATTTGATAAAATTGGTATCCTTTACTTCAGACTTAAAAGAAGCAGTCAAAGAAGCAGATTTCATCTTGGAGGCTATACCTGAAAACTTAAACTTAAAATTGGAAACTTTTGCGGAATTGGAAAAATTTGCCCCACAAGATTGTTTCATAGGCTCAAATACCTCAAGTTTACCTTTTTCAAAACTTATAGCCGGCCTAAGTCCAAAAAGGCAGGCCAAATTTTTAATGTGCCACTGGTACAACCCCGGAAATATAATGCCTTTAGTTGAATTGTCGGCTTATGGCAATATGAGCGATAAAGATTTAAACTATATACAAAATATGTTTGAAAAAATGGGAAAAGTTACCATTTTAGCTAAAAAAGAAGTTCCCGGCATGGTAGCTAACAGGATCCAACAAGGTATAGCAAGGGAAGTTTTCTGGCTAATGGCAAATGAAGTTGCAAGTCCCGAAGATATAGATAAAGCTCTAAGTTTCGGTCCCGCTTTCAGATACGCAACATCGGGTCAACTGCTAATTGCAGATATGGGAGGTTTGGATATCTGGTGCACTGTGGGCGATAATCTTTTAAGCGTCATGGATAACTCCAAAGAAGCCAATCCCCTTCTTAGACAAAAAGTAAAGGAAGGAAAACTCGGTATAAAATCCGGAGAGGGTTTTTTCAAATATCCGGAAGAAGAAAAAAAGAAAATCCAAGAAAATTATTTAGATAAATTAGCTAAACAATTGAAAATATCAAAAACTTATTTACAAGACAAGGAGTAAAAAATGAAAACTAAAACAAATAAAGGCTCCATTTTTTGGAGAATAAGCAGCAAGTTTCAATTTGCCGCAGAAAAAATTATACCGGATCCCTTGGTATTTTGTTTACTTTTAACAATTGTTCTATTTATATGCGGTCTTATATTCACCAAAAACAGCCCTATACAGCTGCTTCAATTTTGGTACGACGGTTTTTGGTCACAAATAGGCTTCGCCTTCCAGATGTCCTTTATGGTTATCACCTGTGCGGTTACAGCCAGATCTAAAGCGGTTCAAAACTTACTTTCAGTTTTGGCAAGTATGATAAAAACCCCCACAGCGGCAATCATAGTACTTATGATTTTCGGTTACGCCTCATCTTTTATTAACTGGGCATTTTGCACCATAGCTACACCCGTATTGGCAACACTATTGGCAAAAAGAATAAAGGGACTTCACTTCCCTATGATGATAGCTGCGGGTTATTCGACTATGATACTTGGCCAGTGCTTGGGACCGTCAGCTTCAGCCTATGCCTTGGTAGCTACACCTGATCATTTTTTAGCAGGGAAAATCGGGGTAATTACTCAAGACGTATCAGTTTACAATCCCGTTAATGTAACTATGTTCTGTATCTTAGCCGTAGTCACAATAGTAGTAACCATTCTTACTATCCCTCCTAAGGATCAGGTTGTTGAATATTCAACATCACTTGATGAGATTTCAAAAGAAATAAAAACAAACGAAGAAAAAACTTTTGCAAACACAATGAACAACAGTAAAGTCCTTATGTATTTATTGGGACTTGCCGGTGCTGTAATGATAATATACACAGTTGCAACTCAAGGCTTCCTAAAGTCGCTTAGCTTAAACTTTGTAATATTTTTCTTTATGACTTTAAACTGCTTCATTTACAATTCCCCGTCCAAATTTATATCTGCCTATAGG
>JAEXBH010000134.1 GCA_023394215.1 Bacillota bacterium
GATCAAAAGAGGAGGGGATATTACATTTATAGATAAAGCAACGAGAGCTAAAAATGCAGGTGCAATCGGTGCGATTATTTATAACACTGATGACTCAAGTTTCAAAATGAGTTTAAGTGGAATCGGTAATTTCCCTGTATTTAATATTTCAAATACAGCAGGTATGAGATTGTTGGAAGCTTATAATAAGAACAGTGACTTTGAAGTTAATTTTAGTAAGGAAGCAAGGCGTGTTGCTAATATTAGTTCGGGAGATATGAGCGACTTTACTTCTTTCGGTTCTACTCCGGATTTTGATTTCAAACCTGAGATTACGGGTATCGGGGGTCAAGTTTATTCAACTGTAAATGATGGCAAATATGCTATTTCCAGCGGTACTTCTATGGCATCACCGTATGTATCAGGGGTATCCGCTATAGTATATTCACAGGTGAGAAAAGATGTAAATTCTATTGGAAATGTTGCTGAATTTACAAGGAAAACCTTGATGAATACGGCTAAAATACTCTATAACTCAAAAGTGTCAGATACAACACCATTTTCCGTGAGAAGACAAGGGGCGGGTTTGGTTCAAGCTAAAGACGCTATAGACAATAGGGTAATTTTGAGCTATGAAAATGAAGCAGGCAATGCAGCCGGAGAATTAAGAAATTTTAATGGCGTCAAATCATTTAACATCAATTTGAAAAACTATAGCGATAGGGATCTTACATTTAAAGTAAAGATAAATGGCGTATTTACTACTGAAACTGTAAATAAGATATTGATTGAAAGTCCCTCAAGTGCAACAATTGCATCAGATTTAGATAGGGTAACCGTTAAAGCAAATTCAAGTGCAAATGTAAATATTACTATAGATGCGAGCAGTGTAGTGGATAACTTTGTTGAAGGTTTTGTTGAATTTATTTCAGAAGATTCAAAACAACCATCGTTAAGCTTCCCGTATATGGGATTTGTAGGAAATTATAATGCAGAAAATATCATGGACAATCTTGATACTGTTGAAAATGATAAGGGGACAATATACAAGGACACCAGATTGGTTTCTATAGTTAAGGATCCAAGAAATATATTTGATTCGGGAAGAATATTTACATTAGGACTTCCGGTTTCTGAATTGAATTCAAATAAAAAACCATCTCAGGAAATGTGGTCCATTTCTCCTAATGGAGACGGATTTGCTGATGTTGTAATTCCGCAATTAGGACTTTTGCGTAATGCCAAAACTTTAGAGTTTAGTGTTCTCGATAGTGAAATGAATACCTTGAGGATACTTGGTAAACAAGAAAATGTAAGAAGACAAATGTATAAAGATTTTGAATCTCGAGCAAGAAAAAAAGAGTTATTTACAGTTTATCCGTTTATAGAAGGATATTGGGATGGAAAGATATATAATAGTCAAACCGGTAAGTTTGAAGTAGTGAAGGATGGTCAATATTATATTCAAGCTGCTGCCAGAATAAACTTAAACGAATCTGAACAAAAGCTTTTATATCCTATAAAAGTTGATACTGTTTCTCCAAAAATTTCTTTGGTTAAGACTCAAACAGATGAAGATTACAGTCTAACAAAAGAAGGCAGACTTGTTACGTTTAAGGTTGAAGATCAGGTAGGTGTAGCCACTGTTTATGGAAAAGTAGGAAATAAAAAGTTTGAAGCGGTAAAGCAGGATGATGGAACATATACTGTACTTTTACCATTTAATGTTGAAGTTTCATACAGCTTAAAATTGGTTGCCAATGACTTCGCCCTAAATGAAAGTTCCTTAACCGTAAACGGGATTAAGGGTAACTCGCTTACTTTTGTGAAATGGGAAAAACTTGTATCTAAAAAAATGACTCCATTAGGCGTAGATTACACCGGATCTACCACTAATCCGGATACAAAATTTATATCAATTCAATTTATTAATAAAAAGACAAAGGAAGTCATTAATTCAACAGATGCAAGGGTAGTTAGCGGAAAATTTGCTTTTGCATCATATACCTTAAAAAATGATCAACAGGGTAGGTATGAAGCCTTTGCCATTGAAAAAGATAAGGATAAAAAAGAAATTAAGAGAACGTCACTTGGAGATTATGTATATGACTATACAACTCCTAAAATGGAATTTAATTTTGTAGAAAAAGTTGAAGGGGATAAGGTAAAAAATCCTTTAAAAAGTAAATCGACTACTTATGCAGAATATATCATGATGAAAAATCCTGATGGGACTGCAACTTTCAAGGGTAAAGTAAGTGATAATGTATTTGAGCCGAATGAATTAAAGCTTACAATAGGTTCCAGAGATAATGTAGTGGCTATTCAAAAAGACGGTTCTTTTGAATATGTATTGAAGGCTCCTTCAATTTATTATGACTTCATTAATCTTTCTCAACCCGGTCCGGATGGTATTTCATCATCAACAGTTGATGCCTTAGATTTGGCGGTAACACCTTCGCAAGGGGTTAAAAAAGGCTTGGAAAGAACCTATGTAATTCATTCGTATATAGAATCCGATAAACCTCTTGAACTTCCGGAATTTAAATTGACCGCAGCAACAAAGGTTATTATTAATAAGGATAATTTGGGTAAGGATTCATCAATGGATGTAGAGAAGATAGGTGATGAATATTATTACACAATTTCCGGCTTTACAAACAGAAGGGCTAATATTATATATATT
>JAEXBH010000067.1 GCA_023394215.1 Bacillota bacterium
GGTGTAGTTTACGGAAGATTGGGAAAACTTGATAAGGCTGTTGAAAATTATAATATGGCCAGGGATAAGAATCCTGCTTACAGTTATACTTATTTAAATCTTTCAGCCTTGTATATTGATGAGAAGAGGCTTACGGATGCTGTTGATATATTAAACAGGGGGATAGATCAGGCTGAGGATAATTTGGCCAATCTTTATTATAACAGAGCCTGTGTGCATATGCTTTTGGGTATGTCTTGCTGTTCATATAGAGATCTTAGAGAAGCTGTAAAGTTGGATGAGAATTTAAAAGAATATGCTAAGAATGATGAAGATTTTAGAGACGTCTATGATGATAGTAGATTTCTTGGCATAGTGGGAGAATAAAATGATATATTTGAAAACTAAAGAAGAAGTAGAAGGTATGAGAAAGGCGGGAGAAATCCTTTGTAAGACCCATTTGGCGATAGGTAAAATTATTAGAGCCGGGCTTACTACAATGCAAATAAACGATTTTGCAGAAAGTTTTATGGCCTACAAGGATTCAAAGCCTGAGCAGAAGGGTTATAGCGGTTTTCCCTATGCCTTATGTACATCTCTAAATGATGAAATTTGTCACGGCTTTCCCAGTGAGGAAGTCATATTGAAAGACGGAGATATTTTATCCATAGACAATGTGGTGAATTATAAAGGATACTTGGCGGATTCTTGTTGGTCTTATGCCATAGGAGAACTTTCCGATGAGGATAAGAGACTTATGGAGGTGACCAAGGAGGCTATGTATAGGGGGATAGATCAGGCTGTCGCAGGGAACAGGCTCGGAGATATAGGGCATGCAATCCAGTCTTATGTTGAAGAAAACGGATTTTCGGTTGTTAGGGATTTCGTAGGACATGGAATAGGCAGAGAGATGCACGAAGATCCTCAGGTTTTACATTATGGAGAAGCAGGTAAGGGCAGAAGACTCATTGAAGATATGGTAATAACCATAGAGCCTATGGTTAATGTTGGAGATTGGAGGATGAAGCTTGATGATAACGGATGGGTCGCAAGGACAAGAGACGGTTCTAAGTCCTGTCAATTTGAACATACACTTGTAATTAGGGACGGAAAGGCGGATATACTTACTCTTCAGGATGATTATTTTTTGACGGATGAAGAGTTGGCATGGATTGAAAATTATGAGTTTTAGGAGAGGACTATGAGAAGTATTTTTGAATTAATTTCTAAATATAAGGGAGATACGGTGTCGATTCCCTTGATTGCTTTGGCGGCTATAATTGTGATTATGTTAGTATATATATTTGTGAAGAATAAGTTTATAAAGTATATTATACCTATTGTTGCCCTTATAGTTGGTCTTGTTTTCTTGATGAGAGGATATATGGCGATTTTGACGGCAACAGGGCTTTCCATGCTTTCGACATCTATAAAAATCTTGAGCTTTGCCGGGGTTGCCTTGTTATTTTCTTTTATTTTGGATATTCTTGATTCCTTGGCTACTATGTTTAAGTCTAAGAAAAACAAGGTCGGTGAGACTGTTTCCAAGAAAAAGTCTTCTGCAGATAAGAAGGAGACAAAGGCGGTAAAGCTTCAAAAGGAAAAAAAGATTTCTGAGGAACAAGGGGAAACAAAGGCAATAAAGTTTGATGATTTAAAAGTTAATAAGAAATAGGATTGGAGTATCTTATGAAAAATATTGGAGCTTTTTTTGATATTGACGGAACTTTAGTTAGGGAGTCCATATTGGTTAAGCATTTTAAAAAGCTTGTAAAATATGGGATTATCGACGAAAAATATTGGATAAACAGTGTAAAATCCAAGTATGAGTTATTTGAGAGAAGATATGGAGATTTTGATGACTATCTGCACGAAGTAAGTGAGGTTTATAGGGAAAAGCTTGAGGGTATGGACAAGTCGCTTATCGATTTTACTGCAAGTCAGGTAATCGAAGAGGGCGGGGAAATGGTATATAGGTACACAAGAGAAAGGATCAGCTATCATAAAAAGCAGGGTCATAAGGTGTTTTTTATTTCCGGTTCGCCAAGTTTTTTGGTTGAAAAGCTGGCTGAAAAGTATGGGATAGATGACTGCAGGGGTACCGGTTATATTTTTGATAGTAATAACAAGTTCAGCGGGCGAATAAATCCTATGTGGGATAGTAATTCGAAGCAAAGAGAGCTTTCAAGTATTATAGAGCAGTATAATATAGACCCGGAAAAATCCTATGCCTATGGTGACACCAATGGAGATTTTTCAATGCTTAAAACCATGGGGCATGCAAGTGCGATGAATCCTTCAAGAAAGCTTCTGGATATGATTAAAAATGACGATGATATGAGGGATAAGGTTGATATCATAGTTGAAAGAAAAGACGTCATCTATAAATTGAAATCGGGAGTTGAGATATTCGAGTTATAGTTTCTTGATAAAAGTTCTCTTTGAAAGTGGGTTCATAGAGGGCTTTTTTACTTGCAAAATTGAGAATTTTCAGGTCAATTTCTTTTATTGGTATGATATAATTAAACAGAGGTTGGGATGAATTATATAGATC
>JAEXBH010000087.1 GCA_023394215.1 Bacillota bacterium
ATTTGGAAGGAAATAGTATTAAACTTGCTAAATGGCGTAATGGAGAACTTGTTTCCGAGGAAGAGGTTATGGTTGTTTTAGATAACATTTTTAAAAGGCTTGTTCCTAAAATAAGTATTAAGGGAAAAAATCATTTTGATTTTGATTTATATAATTTTACAGGTTATGAAATAAGCAATTATGACTTTCATTTCTCCATAAAAAATGAAGATACTAAGAAAAAAGAGGCAACTTATTCAATAAGTTTTAAAGACATAAGTCCTAATAATAGGGTTAAAACTGAATGGAAACCTGACGTCAAAATAGATCCTAAAAATATATATTTTGAATATATGACCGTAAGTTTTATTGATGAATACGGTATTAAAGATAAGTTGATATATTATCCTTACTACGATTTAAGTATGAGGGTTGATAACGGATTTGTAGATTTTTATTCTCACGAGTAGGATAGGTGTATGATTAAAATAGTAAAAAAATTAAATTTTATAGGCGTGATATTCGATTTGCTAACTATAATGTGCTTTACAAGTTTAGCTTTTAATCGAAGTAATCTTATGGTGTATACTGCATTCGGAATGCTATTGTTCAATGCTTTATTATCATTTAAGAATCTTAAAGACCATATCATATATCTTTGTTTCAATGTAAGCTTAGGTTTCTTTTTGCTTAGTAGATTTATAGTAACGGCTGTATTTGGATACAGTTTTGAGTATGGTGGCTTGTATGATATGGGATTTAACGATCTGATAGCAGTTCAGATTATAAAATTGATTCTTATATCCATATATACATATTCTTTTACCTATATCGCATTAAATTTAAAAGAATTTATACAAGAGGATAATAAATCGCTAATATTTAAATTTTTATCCAAAATATTACTTATGGATAAAAAAAATAAGAGCAAGGAGATAAAAGAAAATAAGAAATATATTCTAATATTGAGATATTTAGCTCTTGGATTGTTTGTAGTATCGGTTTCTCTAAGATTGTATTTATTATTTGAAAATTATATGGAGATTAGGGAAATAGGTTATAGAGCTTCATATCTTATTGATAAATCTCACATTTCATTTTTTAGGAAACTTCTTGATATATTTTCAAGAATGGAGTTGGCTTCTTTTATTGTTTTTGTGTCTACAAAACCTAAATTGAAAAATGTTGTAATTTTTTCTGCTTTATTTATTGCACCCGCTTTATTGCTTATGATAACAGGGGCAAGAGCTGAAATAATTTTAAGAATCATGCTTGTGGCAAGCGTAGTGGTGTCAAGGCTTGAAAATAAGAAGTTGATAAAAAAAATGATGATAGTTCTCGGTATATTGGTTCCGATTTTTATTTTGATTTTTATTATAGTCGAATCAAGAAGAGGGACAGGAGCTGTTTCCGCAGAGAGTAATTCTTATTTAACAAAATTTATGAGATTTCTTTATGGGCAGGGGGTTTCTGCAAGAGCGATAGGTTCATCCATACAGTTTAGGGGAGAATTAGGAAATAAAATATACAGTTTTTCTGAAATAACAGATTTCTTCAAGTTTAGTGTATTTGGAAGAATGAAGGGAATAAAAATGCCTCAAGGACAGTCTATTGATGTTGTTTTGAATAGAAGCGAACTTAGTCATGTTCTTAGTTTTGTTCAAAATCCTTTTGATTATTTAAATAAGGGTCTGGGTGTAGGATCAAGCTATATAGCTGAATTATTCTTAGATTTCTCCTATATAGGTGTTATAGTTGGATCTGTATTTTACGGGTTTGTCATGAAGGGCTTATCTAAGTCTATAAACTCGAGCAACTTAGTAGTTTCTGTTATATCTTTGATGATAACAAAAAATCTTTTTTTCACACCAAGGGCAAGTTTCAGCTTTCTATTAAGGGATCTGTTAACTGAAACGCAGATTTTTACAATATTATTACTGTTTTTGGGAGCCTTTGTTATGGATAGATTTATAATAAAAAAAGAGTTTACTGTAAGAGAGGGATAGAGTGAAAAAAATATTAATTTATGGATTGACAAAAAATCTTGGAGGAATAGAGAATTTTATATTTAATCATGTTAAATATATTGATAAAAGTAAGTTTGAAGTTCATTTTTTAGTCTATGAAGAGCCGGTTTTTTATGAACAATTGTTGGCCGAAGGATATATTTTTCATTTTGTTCCAAGAAGGGGAGATGATTTTCTTGGTAACAGGAAGGAAACGGAGAAAATATTTAAGGAAGGTAAATTTGATATTTTCTGGTTCAATGTTTGTACATTAACTTATGTTTATCCTCTAATTTGCGCCAAAAAATATGGTGTGGTATCAAGAGCTTTACATGTGCATTGCCCGAAGGCTTCCGGCGGATGGAAAATGGAACTTTTGCACGGACTTAATAAAAATAAAACAAATAAACTTCCAAATTCATTTTTTGCTTGTTCTCAAGATGCTGCTAAGTTTTCTTTCGTAGACAGGGTGTTGAAAGATAATGACTATCAATTGATACTAAATGCTATTGATGTTGATAAATACAAGTTTAATAAGGAATACAAAGAGGATTTAATAGAGGAACTTAAAATAAAGGAAACTAAGATTTTAGGTCATGTAGGACACTTTTTGGATGTAAAAAACCATCATTTTCTGATAGATATTTTTAAAGATTTAATAGATAAGGATGAAGATTATCACTTAGTTTTAGTTGGAACGGGTCCTCTGATGGAAGAAATAAAAAATAAAGTTAAGAGTTATGCTTTAGAAAATAAAGTTTCTTTTTTAGGCAGAAGATCGGATGTCAATAAGATAATGTCTTTAATAGATTTATTTGTATTCCCTTCAAAGTACGAAGGATTATCTTTATCATTAGTTGAGGCTCAATCCTCAGGTTTAAGATGTATAATTTCAGACAGTATAAGTCAAGAAAACAATTTAAGCGGGGACGTACTTTTTGTTGGATTGGATGCAGGAAGTGAAGCATGGGTTTCAGCAATAAGAGAAAATATAGATTATGTTAGAAAAGACAATATATCTCTAATAAGAGAAAAGGGTTTTGATGTTAAAAGTAATATAAAGCTGATAGAAGAAATAATGGAAGGTAAATTTGAATAAACTAATATTATTAACAAATGCCTTTCCCTATGGGGATTGGGAATCATATTTAGAAACTGAAATTAAATATTGTGATAAATTTGACAATGTAAAGATTTTATCCTTGCAGACAAGGGAAAGTATGTTGTCGGTAAAAAGGGATGTAGGTGATGCTATATCCTCTTTTCCTATAAAATACTTGTCAAATATGTCTTATTTGCTTAGGTCCTATAAGGCCTTATTGGACCCGAATTTTTATAGGGAAATTGTAAAACTTTTTAAACAGAGAAGATTTTCCATAAAAAGATTTATATCCCTTATAGTGTTTTTAACAAGAGCAAATCATGAATACAAGCAAGCTTTAAAATTTATAAAAAAAGAAGACGTTGATGGTGCCGTATTTTATTCATACAGGTTTGAATATCAACCATATGTGGCAATAAAGTTAAGGGAAAAATTCAAAGTTAATAATAAAATTATATGTAGAGCACATAGATATGATCTTTATGAATATAGAAATAAAAGTGAATACATACCCTTAAGAGAGTATATATTAGAAAATATTGATAAGGTTTATGCCTGTTCAAAAGATGGTGAAGAATATCTTAAAAACAGATTTCCAAATTACTCGGATAAAATTGATGTAAGTTATCTTGGAACTGTTGATTTTGGAGTTAAAAACTATGATTACAAATCAAAAAAGACCATTGTATCATGTTCAAGGACTGTAGAGGTTAAGAGAATTGACTTGATAATAGAGGCTTTGTCCAAGATAGGATTAGAAAATATAAGATGGATTCATTATGGGGACGGTCCCTTGTTTGACCAATTAAAAAACTTGGCTGAAAATAGGCTACCTGAAGGATTTGACTATAAATTTAAGGGTTTTATTGATAATAAAGACCTTTTGAAAAAGTATAAGGAAGAAGATTATTTTATGTTTTTAAACGTAAGTTCCAGTGAAGGACTTCCGGTATCAATAATGGAGGCAATATCTTTTTCTATTCCTTGTATGGCTACGGATGTAGGCGGAACAAGAGAGATACTTTTTAATGGGAAAAACGGTATTTTATTAAAAGAAGATATAAGCAGTGATGAATTGGCAGAGGAAATAAAAAAATTTATAAATCTGCCGGATTCCGTCTATGCAAAATATAGGGTGAATGCAAGAGAAATTTGGGAAGATAAATTTAGTGCGGAAAACAATTATAAGGAATTCGTTGAGATGTTAGGAAGATGTAACCATGACAGATAAGGTAAAAAAATCTATGAAATGGTCATTTATCTCAGAAACATCGGCAAAGCTTATAGT
>JAEXBH010000117.1 GCA_023394215.1 Bacillota bacterium
ATTCCATACAAACCACATTATTGCAGTTGCTATAACTGCAAAAACAACTAAGTTGGGAAGTCTGAATTCACCTATCTTAAACACATTTCCAAGAGCAAGCTCCTTGTAGCTTTCTTTGAAACCTCCAAGAGGTTGGGCTCCGTGAGGAGAAGAGTTTATAAAGGCTTGTAAAAGTCCGTATAGGACAAGTTGGGTACCTAAAGTTGCTATAAAGGCATGAAGCTTAAGTTTGGCAACTCCGAATCCGTTTATAAGCCCTATGACAGCACCGACAAGCAAGGTGCCCAAAAATCCCACCAAAATAGGAAGTTCGCCCAAGTTGGTGAAATACTTAGTTGCAGAGTCCGCAGCTTGTAAAAGAGCCGTCGCTACAAAGGCTGTCATACCTATAGCACGACCTGCTGAAAGGTCGGTACCGGCTAAAACTATAAGCCCGCCCACACCAAGAGCCATTATAAGCTTGGTTGATGCTTGAGATAGGATGTTTACAAGATTTGTAATACTTACAAATGAAGGTTCCCTGATAATTATATACGCAATAAGCAGTAGGATTACAATTATCAGGCCTTTATCAATAAGGAAATTCTTTATCTTATTTCCTCTTGCTTTATTAATATTAATATTTTCCATAATTTTCCCCTATAAATATTTTGTTGCTAAGGCCATAACTTTTTCGTTGTTTAGATTTTTTACGTCATCTATACCTGCTACACGGCCGTTACTCATTACCATTATTCTGTCACAAATTCCGAACAATTCCGGCATTTCGGATGAAATAACAATTATACCCTTACCTTGGTTTGCAAGGTTGATTATTAATTGATATATTTCATATTTTGCCCCTACATCTATACCTCTTGTAGGTTCATCAAGAAGTAGAACTTCGGGCTCTGTTAAAAGCCATCTGCTAAGTATAACCTTTTGTTGATTTCCTCCTGAAAGGGATCTTATCTGGGTTTTCGTAGAAGGCGTTTTAGTCCTCAATGAATCTATGCCTTCTTGGGTAGCCTTGTTCATAGCTGTATTGCTTAGGGCTATTCCTTTTATATACTTGTCAAGATTGGCTATTACAGTGTTGAAGGTAATGGATTCCATAGGGAATATACCTGTGGCTCTTCTTTCTTCCGTTACCAAGGCAAAGCCATTTCTAATGGCTTCCTTAGTATTTCTGTTTTCTATTTTTTTATTATTTAAATATATTTCACCCGATTCTTTTGTTCTTAAACCGAATAAGGTTTCGACAAGTTCGGTTCTCCTTGCACCTACAAGGCCGGAAATACCCAAGATTTCTCCCTTTCTAAGGTTAAAACTTGCATTTTCCACTTTTGGGGGATATAGGCCGCTTAGGTTTTCTACCCTTAAAAGCTCGCCTTCGGGTTTATTTGTTTTTGGAGGGTAGACATTATCTACATTTCTACCTACCATAAGAGATATTATTTTATCAGTTGTAAGATTCACGGCATCTTCCGTAGCTATCCATTGACCGTCTCTCATAATTGTAACCTGGTCGGAAATCCTAAGTATTTCATCCATCTTGTGGGATATATATATAATGCCGACACCACGGTTTTTAAGTTTGTCAATAATTGAAAATAAAATTTCTACTTCCTGATCGGTTAATGAAGAACTCGGCTCATCCAATACCAAAATCTTGGCGTTGTAAGATACGGCTTTGCCGATTTCTACTAATTGCCTTTGGGCGACTGAAAGATTTTCTGTGATAGTTCTGGGATTTATGTTTATGCCTATATCCTTAAGAACTTCATCGCAGTATTTGTACATCTTCTTTTGGTCTATGAAGAATCCACCCTTGGTAGGGAACCTGCCCAGCAACATATTGTCTGCTACATCCCTTTTCATAACTTGATTCAGCTCCTGGTGAACCATGGCAACTCCGTTTTCAAGGGCGTCTTTGGGCCCTGAAAAATTTACCCTTTGTCCATTTATAAAAACTTCTCCGGAATCGGCCTTGTAGATTCCGAAAAGAACCTTCATAAGGGTAGATTTGCCGGCACCGTTTTCTCCCATAAGAGCGTGCACCGTGCCCGGTTTCACCATAAGTTGAGCCTGGTCAAGAGCTTTAACTCCCGGAAAGGACTTATTAATATTTCGCATTTCCAGTAAATAGTCTTGCTTTTCCATAATTGCTCCACTCCTTATATTCAAAAATAAGCACACAACTTAATGTGTGCTTATCCTTATTATAAATTATTTAGTAACTTTTTCGTAGTCCATTCTTACAGAAACTTTGTCTTCAGGATAAATCTTGTAGTCAGTTCCTTGAACCCAATCATTACCTGAGATTTTGTTTTTGATTAGACTTATGATTCCCTTAGCCATTGTTTCGTTATTTTGCTTAACTGTACCGGCCATTTTTCCTGCTTCTATCATGTTAATAGCTTCTGTCAAAGCATCAACGCCGTATACAGGGATGTATTTAGCCTTATCTTCTTTGTTGAATCCTTTTTCTTCAAGAGCTGCTATAGCACCCAAAGCCATACCGTCGTTGTTTGCGAATACGGCTTCAATCTTGTCGGCATCTTTAGCTAACCAAGCATCCATAGCGTTTTTAGCTAAATCTTGTTTCCATTCTGCAACTTGCATAGCAACTTCTACTGTTTCTATACCGTTATCTTTGAATACTTTTACGGATTCTTGAGATCTTGCAACAGCTTCAGCGTTGTCAAGTCCGCCGTGTAATAATACGTATTGTAATTTTCCGTCACCGTTTCTGTCCATAGCCTTGTTAGCCTTCCATTGGTCTAAAGCGATTTCGCCTTGGAAAACACCAGCTTGAGGAGCTACTGTACCGAAGAAAATCATTTGTTTTAAATCTTCTTCCTTAAGGTCCTTAGTTATATCTCTGTTCCAGAATACTG
Organism: Bacillota bacterium; assembly: GCA_023394215.1. GTDB lineage: Bacteria > Bacillota > Clostridia > Tissierellales > Peptoniphilaceae > JAUMWX01. Next base: position 2,880 of record JAEXBH010000117.1, read on the forward strand.
TGGGGATTCCGGAAGCTTTAATTTTTTCTTTTAATTGAGCGCCTGCTGCAAAGTCAACCACGTTTACAAGTAAACCGTCAACCTTTTTAGCTATAAGGGCGTCTAATTGGTCGTTTTGAGTACCTTGGTTACCTTGGCTGTCAACGATTTCTAATTTTATAGAATTGTCTTCAGCATCGATTTTTTCAAGGGCGCTCTTAACTGTAGAGATGTAATTATCTGCACCGTCATAGATTAGAACACCAAGAGTAACTTCTTTAGCAGGAGCTTCTTTTTCGCCTGCTTTTTCACCCTCTTTTTGACCTTCTTTTGTAGTTTCGGTCTTAGTAGTTTCTTCTTTCTTTCCACCATCAGTAGTGCCTGTAGTCTTGTTTCCACAAGCAGCTAAAGATAAGATCATCACTAATACCAATAGTAATGATAATATTTTTTTCATTGATCTCATGAATCAACCTCCTGTGTATTTGATAACTTTATTCTAAAAACTTACAGTACAAAAATCAAGGTTTTGATAGTTTTTTCGGCAAAGATGTGAAATCTTTTTTATATCTTTTGACAGATGTGAAATTTTCAACGCTTACAGCTTGTGTGGTAAAAAAATTTTTTTTGTAGTACAATTACTTTTGATGAAAGGATGTAATTATGGATAAAAGAAGCAAAAGTAAAAAGTGGATTGTTAGGATAATAGAGCTATTTCTTATAATAGTGATTTTATACAATGCCTATCAGATATTTATTTATTTTAAGGGCAGGATGGATGCTCAAAAAGATTTTAATAAAACCAAGGCTATAGCCGATAAGGTCATAGACGACAAGTCAGCCAAAGTTGATACGGAGGAAAAGAAAAAGTCCGTGCAGGAAGTTTTAAAGGAGCTTAAGGCTCTTAACTCGGATGTTGTTTCCTATATAAGGATAGCGGACACTACTGTGGATTATCCGGTTGTGCTTAAGGATAATGATTATTATTTGAGAAGAAATCTTAATGGAGAATACTCATATCCGGGGATGATATTTATGGATGAGGAAAACAAGGCGGACCTTAGTGATATGAATGTTGTCTTATATGGGCACAATCTGAATACCGTGGGCGGGGATTATGCACCTATGTTTACCCCTCTTTTGAAATTTGAAAAAAAGGATTATGTAGAAAGTAAAGACAGGCATTTTATCGAGTTGTTTACAGAAAGCGGGATAGTTAAGTATCAGATTTTCTCTGCTTATTATTCAAATGCGTATGAAAACTACAGACAGGTAAATATGGATAAGGGGCTGTGGGTTGATTATCTTAACAGCTTAAGAGATAAGTCCATACAGGATTTCAAGTATAAGAAAGAATTTACGGAGGAGGATAAGATAATAACATTATCTACCTGTGACAATATAACCGAAGAGGGAAGGTATGTTGTACAGGCAATACGAGTAAATGAATAATATAGTAATAGAAGAAAAATCATCAAGGCTCATAGTTAAGGGTCTTAAAGATTTTAATTTAAAACATATATTTGAATGTGGGCAAGCTTTCAGGTGGGAAAATGTAGATGAGTCCTACATTGCTGTTCATAGAGGACTTGTTGCGGAATTTTACATGGAAGAAGACGTGCTTATAGTTGAAAATTCCTCAAGGGAGGATTTTCAAAATGTATGGTGGGATTATTTTGATCTGTCAAAAGATTATGGCAAGATAAAAGACGGGCTTAGGGAAACTGAGGCTTATTCTCAAAATGACAGCCTTAAAATGGCGATGGATTTCGGATATGGGATAAGGATTCTTAAACAGGATGAATTTGAAATGATAATATCCTTTATCATTTCAGCCAATAACCAGATACCCAGGATAAAGAAGTCCATAGATCTCATAGCAAAGACTTACGGTAAGTTTATAGAAAATTACAAGGGTAAGGACTATTATGCTTTTCCTGAGGTTGAAGCCTTAGCTTTAGCCAAGCCGGAGGATCTTAAGGCTATATGTAGGGTTGGATTCAGAGATCAAAGAATAGTTGATACCGCCAAGATTTATAGGGATAAAAAAGAGGACTTTTCAGCTTTTTTAAGCGATGATAAGCTTAAGGAAAATCTTTTGGCCTTGCCGGGTGTCGGACCGAAAGTGTGTGATTGTATCATGCTTTTCGGCTATGCCAGAAATGAGACTTTTCCTGTGGATGTTTGGGTAAAGAGGCTTATGGAAACTCTTTATCTTGAAGAAACCATATCGAATAAGGAAATAATGAAATATGCGGATAATCTGTTTGGTACCCTTAAAGGATATGCTCAACAGTATTTGTTCTATTACGCAAGAGAGAATGCAATAGGTAAATAATACTTATTGCATTTTTTATGCTTAGTGATATAATATTATTAGCACTCGAAGATGATGAGTGATAATTAAATTCTTAAAGTATGGAGGGATTTATGAAATTAAGACCGTTGGGGAAAAGATTAGTATTAAAAACTCTTAAAGCGGAAACTAAGACAAGTTCGGGTATTATCATGGCTACAGGAAGTGCGGAGAAACCGGAATATGCCGAAATAGTCGAAATATCAAGTGAATTGAAAGATAATAAGGACTACGCTGTAGGGGAAAAAGTTATATATTCAAGATATGCCGGCACAAGTGTAAAAGATAAGGATGATGAATACATCGTTATAGAAGATAAGGATGTTATAGCGGTTGTGGAAGAATAGGAGTTATTATGGCAAAGGAAATTAAATATAATTTAGATTCGAGAAAATCTCTTGAAAGAGGTATAAATAAGTTGGCGGATGCTGTCAAGGTTACAGTGGGTCCTAAGGGTAGAAATGTAGTTATAGACAAGGGTTATGGAGCTCCTCTAATAACAAATGACGGGGTTACCATTGCCAAGGAAATAGAATTGGAAGATAAGTTTGAAAACATGGGAGCTCAACTTTTGAAGGAAGTTTCCATTAAGACAAATGATGTTGCGGGTGACGGAACAACAACTGCCACTATTTTAGCCCAAGCTATAGTATCGGAAGGTATGAAAAATATAGCTGCCGGTGCCAATCCTATTATTCTTCAAAAGGGTATAAAGAAGGCTACGGAATTGGTTGTTGAAAAGATTAAGT
>JAEXBH010000051.1 GCA_023394215.1 Bacillota bacterium
GTTATGGAGGAAATCAAGTTTCATTTAGAAAGGTATAATTTGAAAGCCAAGGTTTTTATAAGATATGAAAGATTGGCATATTTTGCAAAAGATGATAGTGATTTTAGAGTATCTTTTGACTCAAATATAATGACAAGAAGGTATGATGTAGAGCTCCATAAGGGAGATTTCGGCGAAGAATTGATAGGAGCGGATGAATACTTAATGGAAATTAAGTGCAAGGGAGGAGTGCCCTTGTGGTTCAGTTCTCTCTTATCGGAATTGAAGGTGTATAAGACAAGTTTTTCAAAATACGGAAATGAATATAAGAAGTATTTGAAAGGTATGGCGACTGAAAATAAAGAAGATTTCAGTTTGGCAATATAGGGGGATAAGATGTTGGATTTTTTGGTAAGTTCACAGATAAGTGAAACGTTGACTTTAGCAAGCAGCTTGACTGTTATTTTTTCAGCCTTGTTCTTGGGCTTGATAATAAGTTTGGTATATATGTATACAAATAAGGAGGTTGGTTACGGTCAAGCCTTTTCGGCCTCCCTTATAATGCTACCTACTATAGTGGCAATGATTATATTGCTGGTAGGAAGTAATGTTGCCAGGGCCTTTTCTTTAGCAGGAGCCTTTTCCTTAATTAAGTTTAGATCGGCTCCCGGAGATTCCAGGGATATAGCGAATGTATTTTTTGCGGTGGCTGTAGGTTTGTTCTGTGGAATGGGTTATATAGGATACGGTTTGGTTTTTACGATTATTTTATCATTTGTAATGATTTTACTTAGTAAACTAAATTATGGCAGAGACAAGGAAATAAGGATGGCAATGAAGATAATAATACCCGAGGATATGGAATATTATGGAGTATTCGACAAGGTTTTTGCCCAATATTGCAAAAAGGCGAAATTGGTGAAAGTAAAAACTAAAGAATTCGGTTCTCTTTATGAGTTAAATTATAGTATTATATTTAATAATGAAGAAAAAATAAAAGAATGCATTGACAAAATTAGGATAAGAAACGGTAACCTTAGGGTTGAGATTTCTACTTTATTACCAAAAGAGGAGGCATTCTAAATTTCTCGGAGGGAGATATGCCAGATATATTAATTTGTGACGATGAGGCCGGTTTAAGGGCGGTTATAAGAAAGTATGCGGAATTTCAAGGATATCATGTTGAAGAAGCAGGGGATGGAATGGAAGCTGTTGAGTTATGTAAAGCCAAAGAATTCGATATCATTATAATGGATGTGATGATGCCGAATTTGGACGGCTTTTCGGCTGTAAAAGAAATCAGAAAAAAAAGTGATGTTCCCGTTCTTATGTTATCGGCAAGAGGTGAGGAATATGATAAGGTTTTAGGTTTCGAGCTTGGAGTTGATGATTATGTTGTAAAGCCTTTTTCCTCAAAGGAAATTATAATGAGGATAGAGGCTATTCTTAGAAGGGTTAAAAAGACCGAAGGTTTTGACAGAAGTCAAAATGATATCTATGAAAAAGAAGGTTTATCGGTTGATATGACAGCCTATAAGGTTTATATAGACGGAAAGTTGATTACTATGGCATTGAAGGAATATGATCTTTTATTTTACTTGATAAAAAATAGAAATATAGCTGTTACCAGGGAAAAATTATTAAATGAAATTTGGGGATATGATTATTACGGGGATGAGAGGACTCTGGATACACATATGAAACTTTTAAGAAAATCTCTGGGTAAATATGCAGCCTTCATAACTACTGTGAGAGGATTGGGGTATAGGTTTGATGACTAAGAAGAAGTTAAAATATAAAATTTTTATATATTTGGTGGCTTTTTCTGCCATGATAATAGGCCTTTTATGGTTTTTTCAAACGGTTTTTTTAAGGGATATGTATAAGATTATAAGGACCGGAGAGCTAAAGTCTGCAATTTCATATGTAGAAGATAATATTACAAGTGAAAATTTTGGGCAAATAGCTGAAAAATTGGAGGTTGAAAAGGATATAATAGTCAGAAAAAAGGAAGAATTTGTAAAGCCTAAAAAGGGTAATTCGGGAGGTCCTATGCAGAAGGATCAGAGGCTTAAACCTGAGGAGCTTGTTGAAAACAGAACTTTTGTTTTGGAGGACGGAAGTGAATTGGAGCTTAGTTTTTATGCCCTTATAACGCCTGTAGAAGCAACAACTTCAACACTTAAGAGTCAGCTTCTTATAGTGACGGGAGTAAGTTTGTTTTTGGCTGTTCTGATTGCCGTTTTGGTAGCAAAAAGAATATCAAAGCCCATAGAAGACTTAAATAACAGTGCAAAGGAACTCGGCAAGGGAGAATTTAAAACCGACTTTAATGCCAAGGGATATTTGGAAATTGAAGAACTCGCTCAAACTTTGAATAAAACGGCAAAAGAACTGTCAAAGGTTGACGAGTTCAGAAGGGAACTTATGGCAAATATATCCCATGATTTAAGGACACCCTTAGCCTTAATTTACTCTTATGCAGAGATGATGTCGGATTTTCCGGAAGAGATAAGCCCGGACAGTTTAAAAGTAATCATGGATGAAGCCTTGAGGTTAAAAAGTTTGGTAAATGATGTGTTGGATATTTCAAATATGGAATCCGGACAGATGCAGTTGAAAGCTGAGCATTATTCTCTAACTGAAGATATAAAAGATATTGTGGCAAGGATAAATTCGATGGTTAATGTCGGACAATACAAGTTGAATTTTTTCTATGACGATAATATTGATTTATGGGCTGACAAATTGAAAATAGGCCAGGTAATGTATAATCTCATTATAAATGCTATAAATCATAGCGGAGAAAATAAAGATATAAGTATAAGGCAAACTCTTTTAAATGATAGGGTACTGATAGAGGTCATAGATAAGGGACAGGGAATTTCTGAGGAAGATTTGAAACATATTTGGGACAGATATTACAAGGGTTCTCAAAGCCATAAAAGACCTGTGGTCGGCAGCGGACTCGGGTTGTAAATAGTGAAGAAGGTAATTGATTTACATGGGGGCTCCTGTGGAGTTGATTCTAAACCGGGAGATGGGGCAAACTTCTATTTTTACCTACCTATAGGACAGGCTAATCGTTAATAGGCTTCCTATTAGTTAGTTAACGTGAACTATTTTTTAACAAATTCCTTTAAATTATTTTTTCACGTGATATAATAAATCTGAAGAATATTAAAGGAGGAAATTAATTATGGCACATATAATAGAAGATTCTTGTGTAGCTTGTGGATCTTGCATAAGCGAATGTCCGGTAGACGCTATATCTGAAGGAGCTATCTATTCAATAGATGCAGATGCTTGTATCGATTGTGGTAGCTGTGCAGCAGTTTGTCCTACTGAATCAATTCATCCAGAGTGAGAGAGTACATAATTGGAGCCTTTTAGGGCTCCTTTTTTAGTGATATAATAATCAGTAAATAATTTAAATTTTTGATGTAAGTACTGTTGAAATAGAGGAGATAATATGATTTATCTGATAGCTACACCTATAGGAAATCTTGCAGATATCAGTCTAAGAGCATTAGACGTACTTAAAGAAGTAGATTTGATAGCCTGTGAAGATACAAGGACAAGCAAGATTTTGCTTGATCATTATAATATAAAAAAGAAGCTTGTTTCCTATCATAAGTTTAATGAGGCTCAAAGGGCAGCGGAGCTTATAGAGTTTGCTAAAGCGGGGCAAAATATAGGGGTGATTTCGGATGCCGGAATGCCGGGTATATCGGATCCGGGAAATTACTTAATTCGAGAAGCGATAGAAAAGGGGGTTGATTATACTCTTATACCAGGAGCGTCAGCCTTCAGTGCGGCTTTAGTCCTTAGCGGTTTTGAGAATTCACGTTTTACTTTTTATGGTTTCTTTCCGGGTAAAACGAGGGAAAGAAAGGCTCTTTTTGAAGAAATAAAAAGAAATAAGCATACTATGATTTTTTATGAAGCACCTCACAAGCTTGATAAAACTATGGAGGATTTACTTGATATAATCCCTGACAGAAGGATGGCTATAGTTAGAGAAATAAGCAAGTTATATGAAGATGTTAAGATATTTACCGTTAGGAATTATTTCCAAACCGACATAGTAAAAAAGGGTGAAATGGTACTTTTAATTGATGCGGATGAAAGCGAGGAAGAGCTTTCTGATGAATTTATAACAGCGGAGCTTGAAAAATTCACAGCTTCCGGTATGACAAAGAAAATGGCTGTAAAAGAGGTATGCAAACTTTACAAATTGCCTAAAAATCAAGTTTATGAGCTTAGTCTCGGTATTTAGGAGGGGTTGAAACAACCTCACGGCGTAAGCCGCCGCTCCTTCGGACCATCGGACGCCTGAGAGAACGTTGAAACATAATTAGCCTACTGCGTAGGCGTGGCTGCGCCACTAATTTTGCTACGCAAAATGAAATTATGTTATAACAACCTCACGGCGTAAGCCGCCGCTCCTTCGGACCGTCGGACGCCTGAGAGAACGTTGAAACATAATTAGTCCACATATTGTGGACTAATTATGTTATAATACTTATAAACACAAACAGGGGGATATGATTTTTATCATTTAAGGATATGAAATATTTTGGGACTGACGGATTTAGAGGAGAAGCTAATAAGGATTTAAATGTTTTTCACGCATTTAAGATAGGTAGATTTTTGGGTTGGTATTATGGGGAAAAGCTTGCTAAACAAGATGCTAAGATAGTTATAGGTAAGGATACCAGAAGATCGAGCTATATGTTTGAATCCGCTTTGGCGGCAGGGATTACGGCAAGCGGTGCAGACGCTTATTTGCTGCATGTTACTACTACTCCGAGTGTTGCCTATATTACGAGAACCGAAGATTTTGATTGCGGTATTATGATTTCTGCAAGTCATAATCCGTTTTGTGATAACGGGATTAAACTTCTTGATCGTAACGGATTTAAAATGGATGAAGGGGTTCTTGAAGCTCTGGAAGAGTATATAGATTCAAAAGAGGATTATATACCGCTTGCCACAAATGAAAATATAGGAAGGACAGTAGATCATATTTTAGGTAGAAACAGGTATATAGCTTATTTATCTACGGTGGTCAAAAGGTCTTTCAAGGGATACAGGGTGCTTTTGGATGCTTCAAACGGTTCGGCATTTTCTATAGCTAAAAATGTATTTGATATATTGGGAGCTGATGTAACAATAGTAAATAATAAGCCCAACGGTTTTAATATAAATTTGGATTGCGGCTCAACTCACGTGGAAAACCTCGTAGAGTTGGTTAAAAATGGTGATTATGATGTTGCTTTCGCCTACGATGGAGACGCCGACAGGTGTCTTGCTATAGATGAAAAGGGCAATATTATAACGGGTGACCATATAATGTACGTATTTGCAAAGGTTTTGAAAGAATCGGGAGATTTGGTTGAGGATACTGCCGTTACTACAGTTATGTCAAATCTCGGTTTATTTAAAGCTTTTGAAGCTGAGGGGATAAAAACTGTAATTACGGCAGTAGGAGACAAGTATGTATCTGAAGAGATAAATGCTCATAATTACTCCGTTGGAGGAGAACAGTCGGGACATATCATTCTTTCAAAGTATGCTACAACGGGGGATGGGGTCTTAACTTCTCTTAAAATTTTAGAGGCTATGATAGAAACAAAATCAAGTCTGTCATTGTTGGTAAGGGACCTGAAAATTTATCCTCAAGTTTTGAAGAATATACTTGTTAAGGATAAAAATTCGGTTTTGAATGATGATGATATAAAGTCTGCTATTGACGAAGTAAACGATGAATTGAAAGATAGGGGTAGGCTTCTTGTGAGACCGTCAGGTACTGAACCTAAGATAAGGGTTATGGTAGAAGCGGAAAGTGACGAAATTTGTAACAGGTATGTTGATTCTATTATCCGTTTAATAGGGGATAAGGGTTATCGAGCTTAAGGAGCGGGATATGGACAGATTAATAATTGGGGATTCGGGCTTAGACCTGAATAGTGACTTGGAAAAGAAGTTGAATATAGAGCTTGTACCGTTTTTTATAGATATAGAAGACCAGCATTTTATTGATGACGGCTCTATAGATGTGGATGCTTATTTGGATGCCATGAAGGCTTCGAAAAATACACCTAAGACAGCAGCACCTTCACCGGATTTTTTTTACAAAGCTATGGCTAAGGCGGATGAGGCTTTTGCCGTGACGATATCATCAAAGTTGTCGACGACATATTCAAATGCCTTGATAGCTAAAAAAATGTTGGAAGAAAGTTATCCTGAAAAAAAGGTACATGTGTTTGATTCATTATCTGCAGTTGCAGGAGAGACTCTTGTTGCTATGAAAATTCAGGAGAAAGTGAATGAAAATAAGCCGTTTGAAGCTATAGTTCAGGAAGTTGAGGCTTTTATAAAGGATATGACTACACTTTTTGTTCTTGAAAGCTTGGATAATTTGATAAAAAATGGCAGAATCACAAAAATTGTAGGAAAAATTGCTTCAGTTTTATCTATTAATCCTGTTTGTTTGGGAGAAAACGGGGAAATTAACATGAAGTATAAGGTTAGGGGTATGAAAAATGCCATAAATAAACTTGTATCAACTATCGGTGAATCGGCGGAAAATCTTTCAGAAAAGATTTTGGTTATATCTCATGTTAAAAATCCTTTGAGAGCCGAAAATTTGAAAGAAAAGATAGAAGGTATATACAGGTTTAAAGATATAGTGATAACGGAAGCAAAGGGCCTATCAGCAACTTATGCTAATAGGGGCGGTATAGTATTGGCGTTTTAGTTATGAATAGAAGATATGAGATTTTAAAGATAGGGATCTTTATTTTTTTACTCAGCATGTTTTTGCTTATATATTCATTGCCTAAGAAGATAAGTGCCGGTAATAAAACAGACAAAAAAGTTGAAAATCCTCATCTTTTGAGGGCTGACAGCAAGGTTTTAAAAATAGCCATACCTAAGTTTGAAAACAGCTTAAATCCTTTTTATGATGGAAAGAACGAGGTATCGGTTTTATCAAAACTTATATATTCATCAATAATTACAAAGGACAAAAATAATAATGTAGTATTGGATGCTGCAAGTGATTATTGGTATGAGGACCAGGGAAGGACCATAGCGGTAGTTTTAAAAAAGGATATTAAGTTCAGCGACGGTTCGAATTTGGACGCTTATGATGTCGAGAAAGTTTATAAGATTTTGGCGGATCCTTCATATGACGGGCTTCACAGTTCTTATGTGGAGAAGCTTAAGGGTTATTATGATTATAAGGTGGGTCAAAATAAGGACAGTTTAGGGGTCGAAGCGGTTGACAGATATCTTTTGCGTTTCAGGTTTGAAATAGCGGATTACAACAATATAAATGCCTTGAGTTTTCCTTTGGTCAACACAAGCAATATGGAATACAATTATGGAGAGGCAAGTCAAATTGCCAAATTGGAATTCAAAGCAGGTTCGGGACCCTATAGGGTTGAAAGTAAAGAAGATGGACAGATTAACTTGACCTTGAATGACAGCGTGGCTTATAGTGATTATTCCATAAAAAATATACAGATATTTGAATATGACTATTTCTATGCCCTTAGTGAGTATAAAAAGGGTAATATAGATATAGTTTATAAGTATGATAAAAACTTGGCTATAGAAAATCTTATAGATGATAGAACCTTGGAATATTCTAAACTTATAGATAATCAGGCAAGCAACTATTATGTCTTAGGTTTTAACAGCGACTCGAATCTGTTTTCCAAGGCGGAATACAGGAGAGCGCTTAGAAATTCGATAGATTTCCCGGATATTGTAAATAGGGCATACGGACAGGATATTTTTTCTTTCCCGCTACTTCCGATATTTGAGAACTCATGGTTTAATAATAAGAGTTTGAATGATAACTCCAAGATTGAGCTTGAGGATCTTCTCTCAGAGGAATATGAGAAAAGAGACGGATTTTATGTAGATGAAAAGGGAAATGATCTAAGCGTAAGCATGGTGGTGTCGGAGAATAATGAATTCGTAAAAAAAATAGAAGAAAATTTAATAGAAGCCTTTAAGAAACAGTCAATAAGGTTGGAAATAACCTATTTACAGGATAAGGAAATGTTTGAAGCTTTTAACGGGAAGGCAAAATTCGATATGTTTGTTTCCAATCGTATGATGACGGAGATACCGAGCATAAGAAATGATTATGCTTATGATGTTGAAAAGGGAATTTATATGGGACTTCCGACAGACGGCATTCTTTATGTTATGGGGTTGATTGCGGATTCTACGCAGAATAAGTATGTTCAGGATTTTGCTAAAAATTGGCAAAATAATTTCATAAAAAACACACCTTATATTGTAATGGCGACATCGAATTTGACCAGTATTATAAATTCAAGGATAGAGGGGCTTTATTTAAACGAATTTGTAGGAATAGACAATATATACAATCTTAAAAATTTGAAAATTAAACAAAATTAAACATTTTATGCTATAATCAATTAGTTAATAGATAAATATGGTATTAGGAGGAAAA
>JAEXBH010000203.1 GCA_023394215.1 Bacillota bacterium
ACATCGCCCAAGTCCGCCCTGTCTATTCCTCCTAAAATGTTGAGAGTTGTGGATTTTCCTGCACCGGAAGGACCGATGATCGCCACAAATTCTCCCTTTTCTATTTGAAAATTCACACCGTTATTTGCATGAATTTCATTTTGCCCTACCTTATATATCTTGTGAACATCTCTAAATTCTATAAAAGCCATAAATTTCTCCAAAAACATATTTGCGACACATTTTTCATATTTCCTTAATATATTTAATGTATTTTATAAGCATAAAGAAAGCTTATATATCACTTTCAGTTTATATTTTAATTAGGAAAAAAGCAATAGAAAAGCTTGTTAAATCAGATATTTATTAAGGGTTGGAGGTAGTTATGGCTGATAAATTTGATGATTATAATGATGGTATTGACAGGGATTTGGATTCCTGGATGAATAAGGATAAAAGGCAGGAAAGAAAAACGCTGCAAGATGAAGAAAATAAATTAGTTTACAAGTTTGAAGAAGACGGGACTTACTCTGCAAGCAGAAACACTTCTCATATGGAAGGAAGGGATTTTTATAAGGATGATTCGGATGTGGATGATAAAAGTTTCAGGTCTTTTGTAGGTAGTGAAAATCAAAACACAAATAAAACGTTTATGGGGGATTCGGACGGCGGTCATGGTGATTGGAAATCATATATAGATAAGGAAATAAAAAAGTCAAAATCCAAATTTGCCTTATTTAAGGGCTTGGCTTTGGTTTTGGTCGGGGCAGTCTTGGGCTCTTTCATAGGCGTAAATTTGGCTGGAAATACCAAGTTCAATAAGGGTTTGTTAGGTGATAAGACGAATGCTGTTACAATAAATGCAAATGAAGAGATGAGTATAGAAAATGCCGTTGCCGTTAAAGCTACGCCTTCGGTTGTAGGTATAACATCAAAATATAAAACCCAAGGCGGATTTTTCGGTATGCAAAGTCAAGAGGCATCATCTATAGGTTCCGGTGTAATAGTGAGTGAAGATGGATATATACTTACAAATAACCATGTGATAGAAAATAATCCTGAATCAATATCAGTTTTATTTTATGACAATAAAGCATCCGAGGCTAAAGTAGTTTGGAAAGATGCGACTTTGGACTTAGCTATTATAAAGGTTGATGGTAAAAATCTTACTCCTATAGAAATGGGTGATTCTGATAATGTAAGGGTTGGAGATAAGGCTATAGCCATAGGAAATCCTGTAGGCTTAAACCTTCAGTCAACACTTACCTCAGGGTATATATCAGGATTGAACAGGTCAATAACCGTTGATAATGGAGTAATTATGGACGGTTTGTTTCAAACCGATGCCTCTATTAACTCAGGAAATAGCGGAGGGGCTCTTTTGAACAAGAACGGACAGTTGATAGGTATCAATACAGCTAAGGTAAGATCTACCGACGGTATAGGCTTTGCCATACCGGTAAATATAGCAAAGGGAGTGGTGAAGAGCGTGATAGAAAAGGGAACCTTTACACCGGTAACCCTTGGTATAAGAGGGGTAAACCTTGATGTATATAAGCAATATTCTGCAGATAAGGATGTAGGAGCGGACCAAGGTGTTTACGTATCCGATATAGTTGAAAACTCAAGTGCAGCAAACAGCGATTTAAAAGTTGGTGATATAATAATAGGTTTGAATAATCAAACCATTGAGTCTATGAATAAATTGAAGCAAGTGCTTTTGGGTTTGAAAACCGGAGACAAGGTAAATATGAAGGTAATTAGAAACAACAAAGAAGAAACCATTAGTATTACTTTTAGTGATGCTAATCCTAATATATAATCTCCTAAAATTTTTAATGGGACTCATGTATAATATATATGGGTCTTATTAATTTTAAAATAGGAGTAACAAAATGTTTAAAATATTACAAGAATTTATAAGGGGTCAGAAGACAGAAAAAATAGAGATTGAAGCCGAATCTTTAGAGGTGCTTTTAGAGGAATATTCAAAATTATACATGAAAATAGATTCGTGTACTTATGACAGCAGTAAGGGCAAAGTCGGGGCCAGGATTTATTTGTGGATAGACCTGCAGGAAGAAGTTGAGAACTTAAGGAAGGTAGTTTTGGGGATGGCTCCGATTTGGGAAATAGCCCTGGACAATCATGCCAAAGAAGATGGAGACCAAAATTACCTATATAATTATAGAAATCTCGGATATTATTATGATGAAAAGGGAGGTATCATAATGATATCCTTAGGTGACAGCAACAGGGCTGATATATCTTCTGCAGCTATATATCTTTATTATTCTCTTTTATACAACAAGGGATCTTTCAATAAATTAAAGGATATATTTTCTCCGATAAATGAAGGGATAGTGAATGGCGGATTTAATTCAGCTATATTTAATGGCTTGGAGGGTTACTATTTTTCCTCATATTTTGTTAAGTGGCTTATTGATTTTATCAATATGGCAAAAGAAATAGAGGGATTTAACTATAAAGTCGTAGAGGGTTTTGAGTTGATGATTCAAAATCTTGCCAATCCTTTTAACAAAAAGTTTCAAAAGTAACACTTATTGAATTTTATTTTAAAATAAAATCTAAAAATGAATAATGTTACTTTGGCTTTAAGGATTGTGGATAAGGTTAAGTATTATCCACCAAATAATCCACAAAAAAAATTTATAAAATGCTGAAAATTCAGACTTATCCACTAAAGATGATAAAAAATGTGGATAATGTGGATAAGTTTGAAGGATATTCATTAATATTTAATAAAGTATTTATACATATAAAAATCTATTTCTCTTTATTATAAATATGATAAATATGGTAATTATTTACTTAAGTGGGTATATAAAGACTAAGAAATAAATAAGGAGGAACTTATGAAAATCAAATATGTTGGTAAAAATATTTCCATTAGGGATAATTTCAAAGAACAGGTTGAAAAAAAGCTTGGAAGATTGGATAAGTATTTTCATGAAGATATAGAGGCTACAGCTTCATTCTCTGTTCATGGTAATTTCAAAACCGTTGAAGTAACTATTTGGTTGAAGTCAGGTACTATATTAAGAGCCGAAGAGACCTCCGATGATATGTTAAGTTCAGTTGATTTAGCGGTAGAAGCTCTTGATAGACAGTTGAGAAAATACAAAACCAGACTTCAGGCGAAAAAGGCAACGGGTTCTATAAGGTATGAAGAAGTTCCGGATGAAGATTTTCTTGAAGAAGGTAAACCGAGCGTGGTGAAGGTGAAGAAAATCGGACTTAAGCCTATGTTTATTGAAGATGCTGTTATGCAAATGGAACTTTTGGGCCACAGCTTCTTCGTATATCTTGATGCTGAAACAGAGCAGGTAAATGTAGTTTACAAGAGAAATGACGGTAACTTCGGTTTAATTGAACCGGGTTTATGATATATGTAAACTTTATAAGTTTGGGAAGAGGCAATCTTGGATTGCCTTTCTTCCTTTTAAATAGCATAAATACTTTCAGGGTATTTCAGTTTAAAAAGTTTACAAAAAAATGTTTTTTAGTCGGATTTATGTTAGTATTTATATTGGGTTTATATAGGAATCTATAAAAGTAGTGACAAGGTGGGCGATTAGTTATATCATAAGGATATAAAATATATTTTTGTTAATTAATATATATATTAGAAAATAGGAGACGTTATGGGTTTATTTGATAAGATATTTAAATCCTTCAGCCAAAAGGAAATAGATAAAATTATGCCTTTGGTAAATGCCGTAGTAGGCAAGGATGAAGAATATTCAAGACTTACAGATGATGAATTAAAGAATAAAACGGGACAATTAAAGGAAAGATTGAAAAATGGAGAAACTTTGGATGACATATTGGTGGATGCTTTTGCCACGGTAAGGGAGGCTTCATGGAGAGTATTGGGAATGAAGCATTATCCTGTTCAAATAGTTGGAGGGATTATACTTCATCAAGGTCGTATTTCTGAAATGAAAACCGGTGAAGGAAAGACTCTTGTGGCTACTCTTCCGGCTTATTTGAATGCTTTGAATGGTAAGGGAGTACATATAGTTACTGTAAATGATTATTTGGCAAAGCGTGATATGGAGTGGATGAGCAAGATTTATAATTTCTTAGGACTTACGGTCGGTTGTATAGTATACGGACTCGATCAAAGGGAGAGACAGGAGAATTATAGGGCTGACATTACCTATGGTACAAATAATCAGTTTGGTTTCGATTATTTAAGAGATAATATGGAAATATATAAGGAGGATACGGTTCAAAGAGGACTTGAATTTGCTATAGTCGATGAGGTCGACTCTATCCTTATAGATGAAGCCAGAACGCCTCTTATTATATCAGGGCAAGGGGATAAGTCTACAGATCTTTATGTAATAGCGAACAATTTTGCCAAGACCCTGCAAGGTAGGATTTTGGATCCGTCGGAAACGGAAAAAAATAAGCTGGATATGATTTTGGAGGAAGAGGTTGAGGAGACTGTGGACTTTTTGGTTGATGAAAAGAGGAAGTCTGCAACATTAACCGAAGTAGGTACTGCCAAGGCTGAAAAATTCTTTAATATAGAAAACTTATCTGATGCAGCAAATATGGAAATAGCCCATCATATAAATCAGGCTTTAAAAGCAAGAAATACTATGAAGAGGGATATAGATTATGTTGTTCAGGACAACGAGATACTTATAGTGGATGAGTTCACCGGACGTATTATGC
>JAEXBH010000009.1 GCA_023394215.1 Bacillota bacterium
GTTCAAAGACTATTCCTTTTAACCAATACTATGAACAGGCTGTATTGAAAAATATTTCTCCGGGAACAGGTTATTTAAATATACCTGATAAGCTTAAGGAAGAGGGAATAGAGGAAATTGCTCCAAGCGTTACCTTTACTGCGGCGGTTTCAAAAGCGGGTAAGTTTTATATCTGGGGAAAAAATTATGAAAATGTATTCTCTATTCCAGCAGATATTCAAAAGAGATTGGATAGCGAGCACATATCCCATGTTGCAGCAGGTCCTACCTTTATAATAGTAGCAAATGACAAGAACGAGATATTTGGTTGGGGTACAAATGCCTACGGAGAATCTCAAGCTCCTTCTAAAAACTATAATCTTGTTTTAAAAGAAGGTGTAAAGAAGTTGGTTGCGGGAGACCTTTACTCAGCTGTTCTTACAAACGAAGGAAGACTTATAACTTGGGGTGGAGTGAAGCCGAGTAAGTTAAATATTATACCTAAGGCTATACAAGGGCATATTACAAATATAGAGGCATCTATCCTAAATATACTTGCAATGACCGATGACGGTAAAATTCATGTTTTAGGTATAAAGTCAGGGGAATTGGGAACAGAACTTCCAAAAGACTTGGCTGAAGGAAAGATTAAAATAGTTGATATAGCTTTAACTGAAAAGAACGGTTTGGCCCTTGGAGAAGACGGAAAGTTATACCAATGGGGTTCAAATATAGACAGTATACCTAAGCCTCCTGAAGGAAACTTTAAGGAAATTGAAGGTGGACGTGTACACTTTACCGCTCTTGATACAGAGGGGAAAATGCATGCATGGGGAGCTGATAAGTATGGAGAAACAAAGGCTATCAGCGGAACTTTTGATAAGTTGGCAAGCGGATATTTTATAAATTATGCTATAAATACTGAAACAAAGGAAGTTGGAGCCAGCGGTTTGGACGGCTTTACTTTCGGTACCGACCAAAGAGGTAGGGACCAGCTTACAAGATTGATACATGGTGGAGCTACTACCTTGTTTATTGCTCTTGTTGCGGTCAGTCTTCAAGTTATTATAGGCGTTATTATAGGGATGATAGCCGGTTTTTACGGGGGGTTGGTAGACAACCTACTTATGAGATTTGCTGAAATCATAGCGTCTTTCCCGTTCTATCCTTTGGTAATTACCATATCGGCAGCCTTGCCTGTAGACACTTCTCAGGACGTTAGAATCCTTATTATAATGATTTTGCTTGGTTTACTTGGTTGGACAGGTATAGCAAGATTGGTAAGGGCACAAATTTTATCTGAAAGGGAAAAAGACTATGTTTTAGCGGCTAAAGCATTGGGCTTGAGAGAAAGAAAAATCATAGTAAATCATATTCTTCCAAATATATTTACTATAGTTATAGTGCAAGCAACCTTGGGCTATGCATCAAATCTTCTTACAGAAGCGGGACTTTCATTCCTTGGTTTCGGGGTTGTGGAACCGAACGCATCTTGGGGTAATATGATGACAGCAGCACAATCAACGGAAGTAATGCAACTTTATTGGTGGAGATGGGTTATCCCTTCAATGGCAATATTCCTAACAGCATTGTCAGTAAACTTGGTTGGAGATGCATTGAGAGACGCTTTAGATCCAAAATCACAAGAAAGGTAGGAGTAATATGGCTTTATTAGAAATAAAAGACTTACACACCTATTTTAATACTTCAAGGGGTCTGATTAAGGCGGTAGATGGAGTTAGTTTAAGTGTGGAAGAAGGAAAGACTTTGGGTGTAGTAGGAGAATCCGGCTCAGGGAAGAGTCAAACAGCCATGTCTATTCTGAGATTATTTGAAAAGAATCAAAAAATATATAGTGGAAGTGTTTGGTTTGAAGGTAAGAACATTACGGAAACTACCGAGAAGGAAATGAGGGATATAAGAGGAAACGATATTTCTATGATTTTCCAAGAACCTATGACTTCATTGAATCCTGTATTTACAATAGAAAAGCAGCTTTGTGAAGCTTTGATGCTTCACAGGGATATGAATAAGCAACAGGCTAAGGAAAGGGCGGTTGAACTTTTGGGTATGGTAAAAATTCCAAATCCTGAAGTTGTTGTTAAGCAATATCCTTTCCAATTATCAGGCGGGATGAACCAAAGAGCTATGATTGCCATGGCATTGGCTTGTGAACCTAAGCTTCTTATAGCTGATGAACCTACAACAGCCTTGGATGTAACGATTCAAGCTCAAATATTGAAGCTTATGAATGACCTTAAGAAGGAAAAAGGAACATCTATTCTGTTTATAACTCACGATTTAGGAGTTATAAATCAAATGGCGGATGAGGTGGCTGTAATGTATGCCGGACAGGTTGTAGAACAATCGCCTGTAAATTACATTTTCCAAGAAAATGCTACAAGATTCCAACATCCTTATACTGAGGGCTTACTTGGATCTATTCCTTCAATAACTTCAGACAGATCAAAGAGACTTGATATAATTGAAGGTTCGGTACCGCATCCTTTGGCTATGCCTAAAGGTTGCAGATTTGCCGCAAGATGTAAGTATTCTACACAAAAATGTATAGATGAAGAACCTCAATTACAAAAGGTTGCAGAAAATCAAATTATCAGATGTTTCTATCCTGAAAAGGGGGTAAGAAATGGAAAATAATCAAAAGAAGGTATTACTTTCAGTTAAAAACTTAAAAAAATATTTCCCTATAAAAAAGAGGGCGTTTGAAAGAAAGCAAAGATATGTAAGGGCCAACGAATCCATTACTCTTGAGATTTATGAAGGGGAAACGCTTGGTCTTGTAGGAGAATCGGGTTGTGGAAAGTCTACTTTCGGTAGAACTTTAATCCAGTTGTATTCTCAAACAGGCGGTTCAACCTTGTATTATGGAAGGACCTTGGCTGAGTTCGCACCTAAGTATGTAGCCGATTCTATAAAAAATATTCCCAAGCTTTATCCTAAGTTTAAAGTTGAGTCTCAGGAGTATGAAAAACTTTTGGCCGATTTGGAAAAGGCAGGGGCTGAAGATAGAGCTTCTTTGGAAGAAAAAGCTATAAATAAAAGAAGAGAAATCGAGGATAAGTATTTCAGCATAT
The DNA here is from genome assembly GCA_023394215.1 of Bacillota bacterium. Lineage (GTDB taxonomy): Bacteria > Bacillota > Clostridia > Tissierellales > Peptoniphilaceae > JAUMWX01. The sequence continues at coordinate 3,075 of JAEXBH010000009.1, forward strand.
TAAGAATTGCCGGAGGACTTTTAGTCCATGATAACCTTGAGAAAGTAGCATCAACCCTTATGGAAAATTATCAGGAAAAGGTTAAATTGGCTGATTTCCAAAAGCAAATAGAACTTAGTGAATTAAGGCTTAAGGATGATCATTTCAAAGATAAGCACGCTGAAATAGAAAAGACATTACAAGACTTAAAGATAAAGAGGGATTATCAGGCAAATGAAGTTGAACTTAGGGACAAGCTTTTAGCCGACATGAAGGCGGAACTTCAAAATTATCCTGATTTTGAAAGGCTTGAAGCGGAATATGATTTGGGTATAGATCTTTCAAAGCTTACAACTTCAGAAATGAGAGAGCTTAGAAAAGAATTGCAAATGATTTTCCAAGATCCTTATTCATCCTTGGATACCAAGATGACTGTAGGAAACATAATTGGGGAAGGCGTTCTTGCTCACGATATGTTTAAATCAAACAAGTCTGAAGAATATGATGCCTATATCAAGGAAGTAATGAAGCAATGTGGTTTGGCTGAATACTTTATTCACAGATATCCTCATCAATTCTCAGGGGGACAAAGACAAAGAATAGGTATAGCCAGAGCCTTGGCTTTAAAGCCTAAATTTATAGTTGCGGATGAGGCTGTATCAGCCCTTGACGTATCTATTCAGTCACAGGTTATAAATTTGCTTCAAGACTTAAAGGAAAGCAACAACCTTACTTACCTGTTTATAACTCACGATTTATCGGTAGTAAAATATATATCTGACAGGATTGGGGTAATGTATCTTGGAAATTTAGTTGAGCTTACGGATTCCGATAAGTTGTTTGCTAAGCCGCTTCACCCTTATACACAAGCCCTATTAGCAGCTATTCCGAGAACCGATGTTGAAAATAATCAAGATTTGGTAATACTTGAAGGAGATATACCGTCAGCGGTAAACCCTCCTAAGGGATGTAAGTTCCATACAAGATGTAAGTATGCTATGCCTAAATGTTCGGAATTTGAACCGATATGGCAAGAGCAGGAAGAAAGCCATTTTGTAGCTTGTCACTTATATGTTATGGACTCCGACGAAAGACAAGTTCATATGGACAAGGTTGATCAAAAGAGCTTTGCTTAAGAAATCCTTAAGGTAAAGATATGTTTAATAAAAAAAGAGACGACAAGAGCGAATTCGGTAAATTGAGTGAAGAGGAAAAAAAGAAAAGACTGGAGGAATTTAGAAATTCTTTGGATAAGGATGACGAAAGAGCTATGATATTTGCGGCTTTAAAGACATTCTTGCCGCCAGTGTTGGTATTTTTACTTATAATATACTTATTTGCCAAACTACTTGGATAAGATTTAAGAGCGGGCTAAGAGCCTGCTCTTTTTTAGTGGAATATTTTATAGATTTTTATTTATTTTTCAAATATAATTGATTTTTTTGACATAAATTTGATGATTTGATAAGCTAAAGATGAAGGGGCAGTTTATATAATTACCTAAATAGTTGAGAAGCCTTGTTAAGTAAGATAAGTAAAGGAGAATAATATGAACTTTAAAAATTTAAGCAAATTTTTCTTGTCTGTATCTGTTGTTATATTCTGCTTTATTCTTGTAGCTTGTAATTCAAGTGATAAGAAGGCAAATGAGGATACTCAAAAGCAGGTTCAGGAAGAGAAAACCGGTGAAGATAAGAAAAAGCCGAGTGATGGGTTGATAAAAGATATTATTTCAGATTTTGATATAAGGGGGTTGGATGGATATGTTGTTGATGAAACCGAAACAGGATATCTGATTCATAAGGAGGCAATCGAACTTGAACTTGATAAAAATCACAGGGTAATGAATTTTGACGGCACCTACAATTTAAATAAAAATATTGCAAGCAAGTATAATTCTTTAGATGAAGTGATAAAGATGCTTTTTGATAAGGGCTATGTTAGTGGGGACTATGAGTTCAACAGAAAGTATCCCATAATGGATGCCGGATATTCGGTATTTCTTGCTAAGAAGTATCCTAATGGTATATTTAATCCCTATGATTGTATAAAATTTTCTTTTGAAACGCAAACAAATAGGTTGATGAGTTTTAACAGAATTGAAGAGTATGTTGCCGAGGATAATCCTAAGTTATCAAAGGAAGAGGCAAGCCATATAGCAGTGGAAGCTTTACAAGAT
>JAEXBH010000109.1 GCA_023394215.1 Bacillota bacterium
ATGTTGAAAGAATTGAATTAAGGGAAGATGTTTTACTTAATATTTTATTGGAGGACTTACTTGAGGACTTTGTGCAGATAGCTTTTAAGGAAAATGTAGAATTGGAGTTTGCCGATATTAGAGAAAATACTAAGAAGGGATTAAATAAGAGTGATTTTAAAATTACAGGGAATTACACTCTTCTGTATCAGGCATTCTTTAATTTGTTAGATAATGCAATAAAATACAATTATCCAGGCGGAAAGGTGAGGGTAGAAGTTGTTGATGATAAGAAATTTATTTGTGTAAAGATATATGATACAGGCAGAGGAATCAAAGAAGAAGATAAAGGTCGTGTTTTTGAGCCTTTTTTTAGGGGAGAAGATCTTGAAAAATTAAGAAAAGAAGGTAGCGGTATGGGACTTTCTTTTTCTAAGAAGGTGTTTGACCATCATAGGGCAAGGATTGAACTTTCGGATAATAATCCTAAAGGAAGTTTGATAAAGGTATTTTTCAGTAAGTAGGGGGTAAGGCTATGAAAATATTACTTGTAGAAGATGAGAAAGAATTGCTGGAGGCAATAGGCGAGGGTTTAAGCGGCATGGGCTATTATGTAGACTTGGCATCTTGCGGTTCAGAAGCTTTAGAATATATTTCGCTGGAAGAGCATGACCTTTATATTTTTGACTTAAATCTTCCGGATATGTCCGGATTTGAAGTGCTTAGGCACTTAAATAAAGAGAGGTCTAATTCTAAAGTATTAATTTTAACTGCAAATTCAAATATTGAAAGCAAGGTTGAAGGTTTTGAGTTTGGAGCCAGTGATTACTTAACAAAGCCCTTTCATTTTGAAGAACTTGAGGCGAGGGTAAAGGCTTTGCTCAGGAGGGATTTTAATTTAAAAGATGTAATGCTTAGATGTGGAGAGCTTGAATTCGATACGAATAAGAGAATTCTTTATATTAAAGGTAGGGAGGTTGGATTAACTAAAAAAGAAAGTTCTATTATAGAATACTTACTTTTTAATCAGGACAGGATAGTTACCGTGGAAGACTTGCTTGCGCATGCATGGGACAGTGAGGTGGATTATTTCAGCAATTCAATAAGGGTGCATTTAGCATCTCTTAGGAAAAAGATAAAGGAAATATTGGGATATAATCCCATTATAAATAAGATAGGAGAAGGGTATTTTTTGAAAAAACAGCTTTAAAATTTTTCTTAACACAGATTTAACACTCCTTGATATAAAATGAGTATATCTTAAAAAACGGAGGTATACAAAATGAATAAAAATTTTATATCAAAGAAAACAGGGATCTTTTTATTGACGGGGGCAATGGTGTTCGGTCTTGCAGCCTGCGGACAAAAGAAGCCTATGCAGTCCGGGGATAAGATGAAAGCTCCTACGGTTAAGGAACAGGCTAAAGATGCAATGCAAAATAAGAATGACAAAGGTGCTAAAGACGTTAAAGATACCAAGGGGACTAAGGATAATAAAAATGCCAAAGATTCCATGGCTCCTAAGGGGACTGAGGCAGGCAAATCTGTCAAAGAAATGAAAGAAGGAAAAATCGGCAGCAATATAGGAAAGTTTGAGACAAGTGATTTGGATAATAACAAGGTTACTCAAGAAATTTTCAAGGAAAACAAACTGACTATGGTAAATGTATTTTCATCGACATGTAATTCATGTATGGAAGAATTGCCACATTTAGCAGAATTATCCAAGGAATATAAGGATAAGAAGGTCGGGATTGTAGGTCTTAATATTGATGTGGATACGACACAAAAACCGGATGATGCTTCTAAAAAGGCGGTATTAGATACTTTAGCTGATAAAAAGGGCGATATGAAGGTCTTATTTGTGGATAAAAATTTAGCGGATAAATTTATGAAGAAGGCGGATATTTTGCCTTATACATTTTTTGTCGATAAGGACGGAAATATTGTCGGAGAAGAATATCTGGGAGCACATTCAAAAGAAGATTGGGCAAAAATAATTGATAAGGAACTTGAAAAGGTAGCTGAAAATAAATAGTTATGATGAAGAATACAGTAGCTTTCGCCATATTTTTAAGCGGTATAGGGCTTGTTTTATTTGGCGTACTCGTAAAGCAGGAAAATCTTGTTGTCTTAAATAAGGCTATAAGGATTTGTATGGAGTGTATAGGAATAGGTTGATTTATGAAGAAGGATGATAACAATTTTTTCAGACATAAGATTCAACTTTTAGCAACAGTCATCACAAACGGAAATCTACTCGGATACATATCAGGAAAAATATATCAGGGAAATCTGAAAAATGCCTGCGTGCCGGGGCTAAACTGTTATTCCTGCGTTGGAGCCTTGGGATCCTGTCCTGTAGGCTCTCTGCAGGCAGTGATAGGAAAAAAAGGAGGCAGGATATCATTTTATGTGGTAGGTATTCTTCTTATTATAGGTAGTTTGCTTGGAAGATTTGTTTGTGGCTGGCTATGTCCTTTCGGATTTTTTCAAGATTTGTTACATAAGATTCCCTTTCCTAAGAAAGTCAGGGAATTACCTAAAGAAAAAATTTTGGTAAAATTAAAATACTTGATTTTGCTGATTTTTGTAATCATATTACCCATGTATCTTGTTAATAATGTAGGAAACGGTTCTCCATATTTTTGCAAATTTATATGTCCCGCAGGAACTTTGGAAGGTGGGATACCCTTAGTATTACTGAACAAGAGCCTAAGGGGTGTTATAGGTTTTCTATTCGTATGGAAGAATGTAATATTAATTACTACAATTATACTGTCCATTATGATATATAGACCTTTTTGTAAGTTTATATGCCCCTTGGGAGCCATATATTCCTTATTCAATAAGGTGTCGTTTTACAGGTACAGCATAAATTGTAATAAGTGCGTAAATTGTGGAAAGTGTGCTAAAGTTTGTATGATGAATGTAGATCCGGTTAAGGACCCAAATGATTTGGAATGTATTCGTTGCGGCAACTGTAGAAAAGCTTGTCCTAAGGGAGCTATAGAGCTTTTGATAGCAAATAAAAAACTCGATAATAAAAAATAACGGAGACTCGAATCTCCGTTATTTTAATTACTACACATTATATTCAGATAATTTTTTTATATCTTTTATAAGAATTTTTCCTCTGGAAATGGTTTTAAGAAGTCCCATATCCTCAAATTGTTTTAACTTTCGACTCATAGTTTCTCTCGTCAGTCCCGTGAAGGATCCGAGCTCTTCCTGGGTTATGTTCAAGTCAAGAAGAATTCCGCCTTCTTCCTGGCTACCGTATATTTTTATCAAATTTATAAGAAGTTTTGCAACTTTTACATCGGTATTTATCACGGACAGCCTGTCTATGAGGGATTCAGCTCTGCGGATTCTTTCATAGGATTTTTCCAAGACTTTAATCAGGAAGTTGTTATTTTTAAGCAGGACATTGTAGAAGTCGCTTTTTGAGACGGTTATTACGGTGGTATCCCAAAGGGCGGAGCCGTTGTAGGCGTATTTGTCGCCTGACAGGAGGTTTAAACCTCCCAGAAAATCCCCTTTTTTGTAGATGTATAGGAGTTGTTCTCTGCCATCGGAAAGATACATTGAAACCTTCATGAAGCCGTCTATAAGTATATACATTTTATCAGCCGGATCCTGTGATTTAAAGATTATATCCCCCTTTTTAAATTGAAGGACTTCAAAGGTTGAATTCATTTTAAAAAATTCCTCTTCCGTTAAATATGACAAAAGAGGAATTTCCTTGTAATTTAGTTTTCCGTTTTTATATAAACTATCTTTTTTTATCATAGAATACCTCGTATAAGTATTCTATCATAAATTTACTTTTTTGTTCGAGCAATTTTCATAGCATAAAGGACTATGTTTTTTGCCTTGATTGCATCGTCAAGGGATAAATCTTTCACTCCTTCAAGGGGGTAGGCTATGCCAAGTTTCTCATATTTTACTTTTCCCATTGAATGATAGGGAAGGATGTCCAAATCCTTTATGCACTTGTATTCAGCAAGCCTGTAACCAAGCCTTAGCAAAAGTTCTTTATCATAGGTGATACCCGGGACTATAACATGCCTTATCCAGACATCCTTGTTATTATCATCCAAAAATTTCAGAAAGGCAAGTACAGGTTGATTGCTGAATCCTGTTAGTTCTTTATGGCCCTCATCATCGATATGCTTTACATCCAAGAGGAATAGGTCCGTCACGGTTATAAGTTCACGAAAGTTTTTTAGATTACTTTCTGAGGAAGGGTTGAAGCTTATGCCGGAAGTATCTAAACATGTATGGATATTTCTTTTTTTGGCTTCGGTAAATAAATCGATTACAAATTTCATCTGTAGCAGGGCTTCTCCTCCGGAAAGAGTAATACCACCATCTTTCATAAAGGGACGATATGATTCATAATCGTCAAGGACCTGACCTACAGTTATTTTATTGCCCCTATCCAAAGCCCAGGTATCCGGATTGTGGCAATATAGACAACGCATAGGGCATCCTTGAAGAAATAGGACATATCTGATACCGGGGCCATCTACAGTACCAAACGTCTCCTTTGAGTGGATGTATCCTATGGTATCCAATCTCATATTACATACCTTGGTGGAAGGTTCTTGAGATTACATCATTTTGTTGTTCTCTGGTCAACTTGTTAAAGTTTACGGCATATCCTGAAACTCTTACTGTAAGTTGAGGATATTTCTCCGGATGTTCCTGGGCGTCCAAAAGGGTTTCCTTTGTAAAGACATTGATATTAAGGTGATGGCCACCCTTTTCCATATATCCGTCAAGCATTGAAACAAGGTTATCTATTTGTTTATTTTCCATATCTGCCTCCTTTAATTTATTCTGTCTATATCGCTTAGGGTCGGGCTGCTACATGCCTTATTTGTGCAATCCGTATCTATTACTATATTATCAATATTTATATCGAGTTCATCAAGATCAAGGTCTCCACTAAATACCTTAGGGTTTTTACCAAGGGCATCCGGAACTATGGAGAAGGTGTTGCTGACTCCGTCTCTTGCACTGTCATAAGGAATTTTTGCGACTGATGACAGTGAAGCGAGAGCTCCGGACGTATCTCTTCTGTGCATAGGGTTTGCTCCGGGAGCAAATGGTTGACCGGTCCTTCTACCGTCAGGCGTATTTCCGGTTTTCTTCCCATAGACAACGTTCGAGGTTATTGTAAGGATCGATGTTGTAGGGAAGGAATCCCTGTAGGTAGGATGTTGTTTTATTTTGCTCATAAAGGATTTTACAACATAGACGGCAAGTTCATCAGCTCTGTCGTCATTATTTCCGTATTTAGGATAATCGCCTTCTATTTCATAATCAACCACTAAGCCTTTTTCATCACGAATTGTTTTTACCCTGGCGTGTTTGATTGCGGATAGGGAATCGGCTACAACTGACAGTCCTGCTATACCTGTTGCAAAGTATCTTTTTACATCTCTATCGTGAAGAGCCATTTGAATGGATTCATAAGCGTATTTATCATGCATATAGTGAATTATATTTAGGGTATTTACATAAAGTCCTGCAAGCCAAGCCATCATATCTTCAAATCTATCCATTACTT
>JAEXBH010000121.1 GCA_023394215.1 Bacillota bacterium
GTCTGAAATACCCCTTATACCGTCCAACAATACCTTGTCAGCCATTTTGAAAGCTTCCAACATAGAAGTTCTCTTTTCAGCCATTTGTAATAATCTGTCATTCGGTATAACTATCAAAGTATCAACATTGTCTTTTAACTTTGCTATACCCTTTTCAGCTTGTAATTGTCTGTTTCTACCTTCAAACATAAAAGGCTTTGTAACTACCGAAACGGTAAGTATACCCATTTCCTTAGCAACTTGAGCAACTACCGGTGCTGCACCTGTACCTGTACCTCCACCCATACCGGCAGTAACAAATACCATATCAGCGCCATTTAAAATCTCAGCTATCTCAGCCTTGCTTTCATCCGCTGCTTTTTCTCCGATTTCAGGATTTCCACCTGAACCAAGTCCACGAGTAAGCTTAACCCCTATTTGAAGTTTTTGATCTGTATCTATAGCATCCAATATTTGCTTATCGGTATTTATCGCTACAAATTCTACACCCCTTAAACCTGATTGCTTCATTCTGCTGATAGCGTTGTTTCCGCCACCGCCAACACCTATAACCTTGATCTTTGCAAGACCGGTATTATTAACTTCCATGTCAAAATTACTCATCACGACCTCCATATATAAATAACTTAATCATTTTTAAATAAACTCTATCTTATTATATCAATATATTTGTGTTTTTTCAAAATTTAATGGCAAAATTTTAATAAATTTTCTCTTCAATTCGCAATTTTTTATTTAATTTTTCCTGGTTTTTTCTGGATATGTTCAAAACTATACCCATCATAATATAATAAACCAAAAGTGAAGTCCCGCCATAGGATATAAAAGGCAAGGTAATACCCGTGTTAGGTATAATATTTATTGACACTCCTATATTGACAAAAGATTGAATAAACAGGAGAAGTCCTACACCGAATACAATATACTTTCCGAAAGGGTCCTCTATCCTCATGGCCTCCTTCATTATAAGATACACAAAAAAGAAATAGAGAAGTATTACAAGCATAGCTCCTATAAAACCCATTTCTTCCGCTATCACGGCAAATATCATATCATTATTCACTTCATTTGAAAGATATCCGAACTTATAGACTGATTTTCCAAGTCCTACTCCGGAAACGCCCCCTCTTGACACCGCAAAAAGACTATTTAAAACCTGCCAAGATTCATTTTGATAATACTTCTCAGGATTTAACCAGGCCTTAATACGATTTAATTGATAACCTTCAACAAGGAATAAAAAAAGTAAAAATCCCAAGAATAATATTAAAATTATATAGGGAATAAATTTCTTTTTAAATCCGAACATCAAATACATAATTCCCAAAACCAATGCAAAAACCAAGGATGTAGATAAGTCCGGTTGTTTAAGTATAAGAAAGAAAGGTACTGCTATTATGAGTCCCGTAGCTATAAATCCCTTCCAAAATTCATTGAACTTTTCCCTGTTTGTAATCAACCACTTACTCATAGTTATAATCGCAGCTATCTTCATAAGATCTGACGGCATAAAAGTTATCCCTATCTTTATTCCCCTTCTTGCAAAATTAAACAGGACCGAAAATCCCGGAACATAACACAAAATCAGAAAAACTATACCTATACCGTAAAGTACCCAGGCAAATTTTTTATAGTACAAATAGTTTATATGGGAAATTATAATCATTAACAATATTCCAAGCCCATAAAATATAGCCTGTCTGTTAAAATAGTAAAAATTTCCGGTATTATTCTTAATAGTTAGATAAGAACTTGCCGTAAGTATTACAAACAAGCCCAATAAGCCCATAACTATCGCCATAATCAAAATCGAGCTGTTAAGTTTTTTTACACTTTTTATATTATTTTCCATCAAGTTTATTTACTAACTCCTTAAAATGCCTACCCCTTGTTTCAAAGTTAGGATACTGATCCCAACTTGCACAGGCAGGTGACAATAAAACCGTATCGCCTTCTTTAGCCTCATTATAGGCTATAACGACAGCTTCTTGAAGATTTTCGCATATATGAATATCCGAAACTCCTTTTTTCTTAGCCGATTTCTCAATATCATATCTTGTTTTTCCATATAAGATTAAACTCTTAAATTTTTCAGGATTTTCAAATAATATATCATAATCAGCCCTTTTATCATAGCCTCCGGCCAATAAAATAATATCTTTTTCAAAGCCCTCTATGGCTTTTTGAGTAGAATCCACGTTGGTTCCCTTAGAATCATTGTAGTAGGCAACACCCTTTATAAATTTTACAAGCTCTATCCTGTGTTCAATGGGCTTAATAGCCTCTATGCCGCATCTTAAAGCCTCATTTGTAAGCCCCGCTTCCTTGCATACGGCAAGGGCCGCCAATACATTTTGCACATTATGATTTCCTACAAGCTTTATAAGAGAACGCTCTATATCAACACTTCCATCCTTTGATACAAGTCTTCCATTTTCCAAATAATAATCCGCACTCCTATCCTCTAAAGAAAACAGCTTGACCCTACTGTCCTGTTCAAAGGCAAATTCCTTTAAAATAGGATCATCTTTATCCATTATCAACACTGCATTCTTATCAAGATTTTTGGCCAGATTTTTTTTGCAGATAGCATACTCTTCAAAAGAACCATGCCAATCTATATGATCCGGTCTTATGTTTAAAATAATGGCGAATTTCGGCTTAAAATCTCTTATAGATGCCAACTGAAAACTTGAAACTTCCGTTATGTAAAAATATTCTCTGCCGAACTCATACATTTCCCAAAGAATCCCTACTCCTATATTGCCCACAACCCTATTTTTTATCTTATTTTCTGTCAAAATCGTAGAAATTGCCGTCGTAGTTGTAGTCTTACCGTTTGTACCGGTTATAGCTATTATCCTGTCTCCTCCCCACAATCTGTAAGCAAGTTCTATATCGCTTATAACTTCTATATCCATAGACAGGGCAAGCCTTACAAAATCATTATCCAATCTTATCCCAGGACTCTTTATTACAAGAGAAAAGGAATTATCAAAGTCTTTTAAATCCAATATTTCATACTTAAAATCTTTTGGTAAACTTTCCAATAAATCCTCTATTTCTTCCTTACTTTTTTGATCATAAACAAAAACTTCCGCTCCAAGCTTTGATAAAGTCTTGATAGACGATATACCTGTAACTCCAAGTCCAAAAACCACTATTTTTTTTCCTCTTACATCCATACCGACTCCTAAATAATATAAATCGTAAATAGGGTTAAAAGCGTACTCAATACCATAAAGCCTGCAACTATCTTGGTTTCTTTATTTCCCTTAAGCTCAAAATGATGATGAATAGGACTCATTAAGAATACCCTTTTTTTATTTCTGGTTTTATAGGATACTACCTGAATTATTACCGACAAAGCTTCCATCATATAAACTCCTCCTATAAAAACAAGATATATAGGTCTGTTCAAAAGAAGCATCATAGCAGCAACAGCTCCCCCTATAGCCATAGAACCAGTATCTCCCATAAATACTGAAGCCGGGTTTGAATTAAATACTAAAAATCCAAGCAGGGCTCCGGCAAATATCAAGGCTGACTTTGCAAGCTCCGGATTTGAATCTCTGCTTATCACAAATATACCTATAAATACCGGAATTGAAACCGATGAAACCAAGCCGTCAAGACCGTCTGTAAGATTTACAGCATTTACCGTTCCGACTATTATAAATAAAAATACAGGTATAGCCAAATAAGAAATATTCAAAGGATTCTTAAAAAAAGGAAAATATAAACTGTTGTAATCTTCTTTGGTAAAAATATAAGCTAA
>JAEXBH010000071.1 GCA_023394215.1 Bacillota bacterium
GGAGTAGAAGAACTCTTCCCTAAATATTGAATTTAATATTTGTCCCATTTTATTCCCCCTCAACTGCCAATGATTCTTTTGATAATTTAGTTGTCAATCTATGTTTCCAGCCGGACATAAAGGCTTCGGCGGCAACAAGCAATATTATCAAGCCTTCAATTATAGCCACGATTTCACTTGCTATACCGAATTGCTTATACATATAATCCGCCCCTATTCTTACAAAGGCTACGAAGAAGGCGGCAACAGGTATATACTTAGGGTTTTCTCTGGCTAAAATATTTAAAACAACCCCGTCAAAACCGAATCCCGGAAGCGATGACCATTGGAATCTTGTATACATACCAAGTATTTCCGTAGCTCCGCCAAGTCCGGCTATCAAACCTCCAAAGATTTGAGCCAAGATTATTATCGCCCCTACCTTTATACCGCTACTTTTTGAAAAATTAATATTTTTACCTGTTAGTCTAAGCTTATAACCGAAAGCTGTCTTTTCCATAAGGAAATAAACAAATACGACTGTTATAATCATGAAAATCAAACCGAAATGAAGGTTTGTTTTAGGTACAATCTTACTTAAATTTATGCCGTCTCTAAAAGGAAAAGATGCCTTATAAGCACTATCCGGATCCTTTATAAGCACGTTAAAAATGTAGGTTCCGAAATATAAACATATGTAGTTTAACATCAGGGAAACAACCATCTCACTTACGTTCCATTTAACCTTCAATACACCCGGTATCAAAGTTATAAGCATTCCCATCAAAGATCCCGCTATCAAAGCAACAGGGATCACTATAAATCTGTTCCCGGGAACTAAAACCGCAATAATGGCGGCTCCAAGGGCCCCCATAAAAAAGGCGCCCTCCGATGCCAAATTAAACTGATTTGCCTTAAACATAATACATACCGCCAAACCGGTAAAAGTTAAAGGAATCATACCCTCTATTACTGTACTGAATCTTCTAAGGGAAGTAAAAGGTCCTACGAAAATACTTCCCAAAGCCTTAAAGGGTTCATTTGTAGAAAATGATATTATGACTAAAGAGATTAAAAATGCAATAAGAGTAGCTATTAATAATCTTGATATACTAAAAATATTATTGATTTTTTTCAGTTCCTTATGCCTATCTTTCATATAACAAGCTAACCTCCTCTTCACTTTGCTTCTTAACTCCCAGCATATAATAGCCGAGTTCCACTTCAGTCAAATCCCCTGTATCTTCAAAAAATGCGTTTGCTCTTCCCCCATACATAACTATACAGGAATCGCTCAGCTCCAACACTTCATTTAAATCTGCCGAAATCAGCAATATTGCCGCTCCCTTATCCCTAAGTTCAACAATCTTTCTTCTGATAAGTTCGCTTGCACCCGCATCGATACCCCTGGTAGGTTGCTCGGCAATGATTACCAAAGCATCCTCAGTAAGTTCTCTTGCAGCTACAACCTTTTGCATATTACCGCCTGACAGCATATTGACTTCTTGCTTTTCAGAATCGCATTTTATGGAAAAATCGTCGATCAATTCTTTAGATTTGCTTATCATTTTTTTATCATCCAAAAACAAGCTTCCCTTAAGATAATCGTCAACCTTATCCGAAAATAAATTTTCCTTGATGCTAAGCTCCTTGCAGACACCGTTTCTTAGTCTGTCTTCCGGTATGTATGTCACCTTCTCGTCTCTAATAGACTTGGTGCTGAAATCAGATATTTCTTTGCCGTTTATCTTCATAAAGCCGGTCTCGGGCAACAAATTTCCTATTAAAATACTTGCCAGTTCACTCTGACCGTTGCCCTCAACCCCGGCTATACTCATAATTTCTCCGGACTTAAGGTTAAAGCTGAAATCATTCAAAACCCTCTTACCATATCCGTTGGTATAGGATAGGTTTCTCGCTTCTATAAGATTTTGCCCCTTTTTCGCCTTAGTTTTATTAATCTTTAAAACAACTTCCCTTCCGACCATCCTGTTTGAAATATCCTGAGGATTAGTTTCATCGATATTGCAACTGTAAACTGTTTTCCCATGCCTCATAATAGTTACCCTATCACATATTTGCATTATTTCATTTAACTTATGGGAAATAAATATTATTGAATAGCCCTTTTCTTTCAGCAACTTTAACTGCTTAAAAAGTTCTTCCGTTTCCTGAGGAGTAAGAACCGCTGTAGGTTCATCCAAAATCAATATCTTGGCTCCCCTGATCAAGGCTTTAAGAATCTCTGTTTTTTGCTTTATCCCTACACTTACGTCTTTTATATAGTCATTCGGATTGATGTTGAAATTATATTTTTCAGCCTCAGCCTTAGTAGCTTCAAACATTTTCTTCCTATCCAGCACAAGTCCCTTTTTTGGCTCATTACCCAATATAATGTTTTCAGCAATTGTAAGCTCTTCAACTAACATAAAGTGCTGATGAACCATACCTATTCCTAAATTTATAGCCTCTTTTGAATTATTTATTTTCGTTTCCTTACCATGCAAAAATATTTTTCCTTCCTCAGGACTTTCTATACCGAAAATAATTTTCATCAAAGTGCTTTTACCGGCCCCGTTTTCTCCGATGAGAGCGTGGATTTCCCCCTCTCTTAAATCAAAATTTACATTTTGATTGGCAATTATTCCGTTGCCGTAAATTTTCATAATATTTTCCAGTCTTAATATCTCTTTCATGTCATCCTCTTTCTAATCGAAAGTAAAATTTTCCCATTAAGGAGCTACACTTTTCTTTAGCTTATTTAAATCATCCAAGCTCATACCTATAGCTGTGCTTACCTTTATTTCTCCCTTTACAACCTTTTCAGATAGTTCGTCAATGCTCTTCTTTTGTTCAGCTGTAAAGAATTTTTCATAAACATCATTTTTAGCCAATTCAACACCAGATTCAGCTATACCTAAAGATTCAGCTTCTCCCCACTTTAATTCACCCTTTAAGTCTTTCTCGATTGTTCTGAAAATTGTATTTCCAACTTGCTTTACCATGGATGTAACTATAGCTTCTGCGGTCTTATTGTCTCCGGATGCCTTATACATAGATGATTGGTCACTGTCAACACCTATAACCTTAATACCTCCATCTGTTGCAGCCTGTATAGAACCTAAACCTGTAGGACCGGCAGCAGTAAATATTACGTCTACGCCTTCATTCATCAAAACTAAAGCATGTTCTTTACCTTTGGCAGGATCGTAATAATCTCCCGGATATGTTACCAACACTTTTATATTAGGATTAACAAATTTAGCTCCTTCAATATATCCTACAAGGAAGTCATTTATCGCAGGTATATCCATACCGCCTACAAAACCTATCTTACCGGATTTACTTGTATGTGCAGCAGAAACACCGGCTAAAAAAGAACCTTCATTTTGCTTAAATGTAGCACTGTAAACATTCTTAAATTCTCCTTTTGAATAATCTACGGCATTATCGATCAAAATAAATTTCTTATCTTCATGATTTACTGAAATTCTTTGAACAGGTTCCACCATTGAAGGAGAAACTGCTATTATGTAATCAACTTTTTCATCAGCTGCATCCGCCAAAGCAGGTTCCCATTTAGTATCATCATCCCCTGTTTCAACAACCTTTATTTTCATTCCTAATTCTTTTTCCAATCTCTTCATACCTGCATTTGCAGAATCAAAGAAGCCCAAATCTCCCAAAGAGCCGTTTACGATCAATATTGCAGATTTTTGTTCTTTACCGGCTTCCTTTTCACCTTCTTTTTCGCCGCTTTTACCTGTATTGCCCCCTCCGGAACCACAAGCAACCAACAAAGCTAACATCAAACTAAATAATATTGGTAAATATTTTTTCATTTCTACTCTCCTAAACTTAATACTTCACTCAATCTCGGAATTGAGTCTTGTGCACCCTTTCTTGTAACGGAAATTGCCGATGCTCTGTTTGCAAGCTTAAGAGCTTCAACAACATCCTTACCCTTCTCCAAAAAACTTACAAAAGCCCCATTGAAACAATCGCCGGCAGCTACAGTATCAATTGCCTTAACTTTGATTCCCTCTACATGAATTTTTTCAGATCCCCTGTAATATATCACTCCCTTCTCTCCAATAGTTACAATTAAATTTTTTACACCCTTTTCCAAGAGTTTTTTTGCACACAAATCAACATCTCTGTTATCAATATTTCCGAAAGCCAACAATTCCAACTCAGTTTCGTTAGGGGTCAAAAAGTCGACACCGCTCAATATTTCATCATCAAGTACCGCTGCCGGAGCCGGATTCAAAACAACTTTTTTTCCATACTTTTTAGCCAGCTCTATGCTTAACTTAACAGCAGGCACCGGAATTTCAAGTTGAAGCAAAATATAATCATTGGACTTGAACAAGTCTTCGTTCTCCCTTATATAAGCTTCATCACAAGCATCATTTGCCCCTTTAACCACAACAATATTGTTCTTTCCATCCTTATCCACATTTATAATTGCAGTGCCGGTAGGAAAGTCCTTACTTCTCTTTACGTATTCTACCTTTATTCCGTCCCTTTTATAGCTTTGTATAAGGGCATCACCTTGCGAATCATCCCCCAAACATGTCATAAATACAACGTCACTTTCCATTCTTGCTAAAGCCGTAGCCTGATTTCCACCCTTACCGCCAAAGGCATATGATATTCCTTTTCCAAATATGGTCTCTCCCACAACAGGTAATCTATCAACGCTACAGAAAATATCAGTATTACTGCTTCCTACTACTAAAACTCCCATTTAACCCCCTTTTACCGAAAAACTAAAATGTTTTCCTAAAATGTTTTATTTATTTTTATAATATCATATGCTATACTGATGTCAATAGCAAGCGTTACATTTTCATAAATTTTCACCGGAGGCATTTTATGATAAATCTTAAAGAAATAGCGGAAATGACAGGTCTATCAATTTCCACAGTATCCAAAGTAATAAACAATAAATCGGACGACTTGAGTCAATCAACTATAAATCGTGTTCTAAAAATAGCCAAAGAACACAACTATGTTCCCTACGGGAAAATAAAAACAAATAATAATTTAAAATCTTTTAACATAGCCCTTATAGTTAAAAATTTAGAAAAATCCTATCGCCTAATTTCATCGATAACCAACAGACTCAGATACGAGGGCTACTCAGTTCTGCTTTTCGACAGCGAAGACTCCGAAGAAATAGAAAATTCCAACATAAAAAAGCTGCTGAACAAAAATATTGACGGTATAATTTATGAGCCTGTAAATCCAAACAAACAGGACAACTATGAAATAATTAGAGATTTTAAAGATACAATAACCATAAATTCCTTTACAGCAAACAGCCTGTCAATAGATTTTAAAATGATGGCCTATATTGCCACTCAAAAATTAGTGGAGCTCGGACATAAAAATATACTCTGCATCTACAAGAAAAACAGCTGGAGAGGAAAGCAAGTTAAAATAGGATATGAAAAATGTTTATTCGACCATAAAATTAACCATTCCCTATTTTTTGAATTATCGGATAATACGGAAGACTTTTCAAAATTGGATATAAAAAATTTCACAGCAGTTGTTTCCTCCCACTATTCCGCTGCCGATATACTGCTTAATAAGCTTAAATCTCAAAACTTCAACGTGCCGAACGATTATTCTATAATAGCACTTAATAATCAAACAAATCCGTTCACGCCGGAAAATGAGATTTCATCCTTAAATATTCCTTCCGTGGAATTCGGAAAATTTATATCCGACAGCCTCCTAAACATAGTTGAAAAAAGAGAAGAAAAGTTGGATGAGTTTACCCACCCTTATAAAATCAATATTAATAAAACTGTCACTAAACCTTATTTTTTGGATACTTCCTACATTCTTATAATTGGAAGTATAAATATAGACAACTTTATATTCATTTCCGAATATCCAACCTTGGGTTCAGTGCAATTTTCAGAAAAAAATTTCAAGCTTGCAGGCGGAAAGGCGCTAAATCAGGCTGTTGGACTTAAACTAATGGGCCGAAGAATAAAAATATTGGGGAAGGTAGGTAACGACGAAGACTCCGAAATAATTTTCCATACCTTAGACAAATACAATATAGACAAGACCTTTATAAAAAAAGAAATTACATCAAATACCGGTATAGCCTATATACCTATCACAAAAACAGGAGAATCCTCAATAATACTTTCACCCGGAGCCAATATATTGCTAAAAGAAAGTGATATTATAAACAAAAAAAATCTTTTCAATAACGTATCGCATACCTTGATACAAACGGAAATTCCTATAGCCACTGTTAAAGCTGCGATAAAACTCGCCAAGGAAAACGATACGGTTACCATATTAAAGCCGGCAGCCGTAAAAAAACTGGATTATGAGATCTATAAAAATACGGATATACTTATTCCAAATAAGTTTGAAGCTATGACCCTGTCAAGAAAATCGACTCCAGAAGAACAAGCTCAATTCTTTATAGATAAGGGGGTTGATAAGGTAATAATAACCCTTGATAGCGAAGGCGCTTACCTTAAAACAAAAAATGTATCAAAATATTTCCCTACAGATAAGATAGATCCTATAGATGATACCGGTGCATCCGATGCTTTTATATCGGCATTTCTTTCAAAATTAATAGATAGCGACGATTTAGAGGTTTCAATAATGGCGGGAAATATGGCTGCAAGCTACTGTATAAGCAACTTCGGCGT
>JAEXBH010000169.1 GCA_023394215.1 Bacillota bacterium
GGGTAAAGGTGGGGCAATATCCCGTAGGCCTTCAGCAACGTGTTGAAATACTTAAAGTTCTTTATCAAAATGCCGAAATTATCATATTTGATGAACCATCGGCAGTCCTAACACCTCAGGAGGTTGATGAACTGCTTTCGACAATAAAGAATCTTTCAAAACTCGGCAAGTCCATTATAATCATTACCCATAAGCTTAAAGAAGTCATGGAAGTTGCCGACAGGGTTTTGGTAATGCGTAGGGGGAAATACATAAAAGAAGTAAATATTTCCGATACAAGTATCGAAGATTTATCCTATCTTATGGTTGGAAAAAATATAATAAATCAGGAAATCCCGGAATTGGAAGCCGGAGAGGATATATTAAGGGTTAAAGATTTGGTCTTGAAGGACAACAAGGGCGGCAGAAATATACTCGACGGCTTAAATCTTCATCTCAAGAAAGGGGAGATTGTAGGAATTGCCGGAGTTTCTGGAAACGGTCAATCTGAGCTTATCAAGGTGCTTACAGGGCTTATTAAGGCTGATGACGGTGAAATTATCTTAAACGGGCAGAATGTTAAGGGTAAATCCGTAAAGGATATCAGGGATACGGGTATGGCATGTATACCAGAAGACAGATATTTGTGGGGTTGTGCCAAGGAGGCAAATTTGCTTGAAACTGCCATGATGAGCCATCATAAGAAGGAAGAATTTTCTTTGAGGGGACTTATTAAATACAGGGAGTCCAAGGCGTTTACTGAAAAGTTGCTTGAAGAATATGATGTCAGAAACAGCGGTATCGGTCAAAAGGCCGGTGAATTGTCGGGAGGAAACATCCAAAAGCTCATAGTTGCCAGGGAGATAGAGGAAGACACAGCATGTATCATAGCTGCGGAACCCACAAGAGGAATAGATATAGGAGCTATGAAGTATGTTCATGATCAGCTTTTAAAGAGGAGAAATGAGATGGGAGGAGTTCTTCTTATTTCTTCAGAGCTTACAGAAATCATGTCCTTATCCGACAGAATATATGTAATTTATGATGGAAAAATAGTGGCAGAATTCACAAGAAAAGAAGCTACCGAAGAGAAAATCGGTATCTATATGATGGGGGGAAATGCCAATGAAAATTAATAAGCAATCTATTTTCAAGGGTTTTAAGTCGTTGAGAAGACCCCTTGTGGCAATTATTTTGGGACTTTTGATAGGGGCCTTGGTAATAGTTGCAAGTGGAGAAGATCCCTTGGAAGTTTATAGAAAAATGTTTGAAAACTCATTTTTTAAAAGCTACTATCTTTTATCGGCTTTTACAAGGGCTACACCTATTATGATATGTGCATATGCAACTTCCATTTCATGGAGAGCGGGCTATTACAATATAGGTATTGAGGGAGAAATGATTGTCGGCACTGTGGTAAGTGTCGTGCTTGCTCTTACAATTCCGGGACCGGGCTGGCTTGTCTTTATAGTGTCATGGCTTGGAGGTATGCTTGCAGGAGCTCTTTATGCAATTGTTCCGGCATTTTTACAGATGAAGTTCGGGGCAAGTCTTACAATTATATCTCTTATGATGAACTATATAGCAAAGTATATAACAAGTTATTTTGTTACCTATCACTTGAAAGATTCATCATCTTCGGATATTGCGGCAATACAAACCCCCTTGCTTGATGAGGGAGTGAGGCTTCCGAAACTTATGGCTCAGGGAACTTTCAACATGGGTTTTATCATAGCTATAATTATTATGCTATTATTGATTTTTTATACAAAAAAGACTGTTTTGGGCTATGAATCCAAGATGACGGGCTTAAATCCGAACTTTGCAAGTTATGGCGGTATAAATCAAAAGAAAACCATGCTTATTACAATGGCGCTTACAGGAGCTGTTGCAAGTATAGCAGGAGCCTGTATAGTGTTCGGGGTTGATTACAGATACCTTGACGGCATGCTTACATCAGGAAGTTATGCTTGGACAGGTTTGATGGCGGCTTTGATAGCTAATCATAATCCGGTAGGGATTTTTGCTTCATCTATATTCTTATCAGGTTTACAAATAGGAGGTTCGGCAATTCAAAGAACCATGAAGATGCCGGTAGAGCTTGCTACTATAATACAATGTTGCATTACACTGTTTGTAGCTGTTAAGTTGGATTTTGCTTTGAAAAATCGTAAGTTGAAATTGTCAAAAAAAGAAAATAAAGACTTAAAGGAGGAAAAATAGGATGCCTCTAAACTATATCGCTCAAATTATTAATTCCGTCTTCAGGTCTACAAGTCCTATTTTGCTTGTAGCTTTGGGATCTGCAATATGCGGTAAGGTCGGAGTTTTCAACGTTGCTCTTGAAGGGCAAATGTTAATCGGTTGTTTTGTATCCATTGTGGTAAATTATTTTACCTCAAATGTTTTGTTGTCCGTTTTGGCTGGCATTTTAAGCGGGGGCTTAATTGCACTTATAGTTGCGGTTTTGCAGGTAAAATACAAGGGACCGGACATGGTAATAGGTACCTCTATTAATATTTTAGTTGCGGCAATGACCAGTTATCTACTCTTTATAGTGTTCGGTTTAAGAGGAAAATTGGCGGACAAGAGGATTATACCCCTTGGGAAATTGAATATTGATGCCTTGAAGGATACTTTTATAGGCAGAATGTTTGCGGATCTTACCATAATAGACTATGCTTGTTATTTTATAGCAATACTTATATTTATATACTTATATAAGACTGTGCAAGGATACAGGGTTTTATCGGTTGGACTAAATAAGACTGCAGCTGAATCTCTTGGAACAAAAGGCACCAAAATACAGATGTTGGCCGTTATAGCCTCAGGTCTTTTATGCGGCTTGGGAGGAGTTGTTTTATCTATGGGTCAAGTTACCCTGTTTACTGAAAATATGTCTGCAGGTAGGGGCTTTATAGCTATGGCTGCAGCATCTATGGGTATGAAC
>JAEXBH010000127.1 GCA_023394215.1 Bacillota bacterium
CCATAGATTTTGATTATAATCAGGGGGAGATTTATGAAAAAAAACAGCATGGTAGCCATGTTATTGGCAGGAGGACAGGGGAGCAGACTGAAGGCTTTAACTAAAAATACCGCAAAACCGGCAGTTCCTTTCGGCGGAAAGTATAAGATTATTGATTTCGGTATAAGCAATGCTGCAAATTCGGGAATTGATAATATAGGTATATTGACACAATATAAGCCATTTTATCTGAACGAGCATATAGGACTTGGACAGGCTTGGGATTATGACAGGTTGAGAGGGGGGCTTAAGCTTCTTTCACCATATTATTCCGAAGATGGAGGCAGATGGTATAAGGGTACGGCAAATGCAATTTATGAAAATATAGATTATATAGACAATTTGGATCCCGAATATGTTCTTATTTTGTCCGGAGATCATATTTATAAGATGGACTATACAAAGATGCTTAAGGTCCATAAAAACAAGGATGCAGTTTGTACCATAGCTGTTATGGAAGTAGGTTGGGATGAAGCATCAAGATTCGGCATAATGAATGTTGATGATTGCGATAAAATTATAGAGTTCGAGGAAAAGCCTGAAAATCCTAAGAGTAATTTGGCATCGATGGGTATTTATATATTCAATTGGGCAAATTTAAGACAGGCCCTTATAGATGATTATAATGACCCGGATTCCGAATATGATTTCGGTAAAAATATAATACCGAAGCTTTTGAAAGATGAAAAAACATTGGCTGTATACAGGTTTGAGGGTTATTGGAAGGATGTAGGGACTGTAAGATCTTATTGGGAAGCAAATCTTGACCTTATAGACCAGGATAATACACTTAATATATACGATGATAATTGGAAGATATATACAAACCCTAAAAACTTACCTCCTCACTTTATCAGTGCAAGGGGTAGGGTAAGTTCTTCCCTTGTAAATGAAGCCTGCTATATAAGCGGAAGTGTTAAAGACTCCGTTTTATTTGACAGGGTAACTGTTGAAGAGGGAGCTTATGTGGAAAAGTGTGTAATCCTGCCGGGAAGCACCATTAAAAAAGGGGCAAGCATATATAATTGTGTAGTTGCAGAAGGACAGACTATAGAAGAAAATACAAAGATAGGCGGAGAAGGTGATTCCAAGGTTTATCTTATATCGAGTACAGGCATAGAGGCTGAATAGGAGGTTGTATGAAAAATCTGATAGGTATAATAAATTCCGGCTTTGAAGCGAGGGGTTATCAGTCTCTTTTAAAAACAAGACCGGACTATATGCTGCCATTTGCAGGCAGATACAGACTTGTTGATTTTACGCTTTCAAATTTTTACGAGCACGGCTTAAGTAAGGTTATGCTTTTTGGAGGTAAGAACATAAGGTCAACACTGGACCATGTGGGTAACGGCAAGAGTTGGGGTATGGATAAGAGATATGACGGGCTTATGATAAATCCTCCAAGTTACAGTGATGATTCAGGAAGGGCTACAGAGATTAAGACTTACTTCGATTCTCTAAGATTTTTTGAAGATTCCAATAGAGACTATATTTATATAGCCAATCCTATGGTTGTATCCAGGATAGATATTACTAAGGCTTATAATATATTTGTAGAAAATAATTATGATGTTATGTTTTTGCATAGAAAACAGGACGATCGTACAGGCCAGTTTTTAAACTGT
Source organism: Bacillota bacterium (assembly GCA_023394215.1). GTDB lineage: Bacteria > Bacillota > Clostridia > Tissierellales > Peptoniphilaceae > JAUMWX01. The sequence goes on from JAEXBH010000127.1 coordinate 1,665, forward strand.
CATAAAATTTTATTCGATAATGAAAATAAATTTATTAATATAGGGCAAAATCTTGGAACAGAACTTATATTTAATATGTATATTGAAAATATGTTCATCAAAAAGGATTTGTTCATCAGAGTTGTTAAGGACAGTATTGAAAAAGGAAACGCTGATAATCTGATTCAGGCAATAATGAACGTTAAGCAGGATTTATGTGTAGGTACCTTGGAATTGTTCAGACATGTTGAGTATATAAACGACCTACAGTCATTTTATAGGGCAAATATGAATATATTAAATCATGGTGTATACACAGATTTATTTTTGGTTGGCGACGGGATACTTACCAAGTCAAAAGATGAGCCATCAACGCTTTATACCGTAAGCAATCAGGCGAGGGAATCAATTGTTGCAAATGGCTGCATAATCCAGGGAGAGGTTGAAAGGTCAATTATTTTCAGAGGGGTTAAGATAGGAAAAAATGCAATAGTGAAAAACTCTATAATATTCCAAAATACCGTAATAGAGGATAATGCTATAGTTGTAAATTCCATACTTGACAAGAATGTTGTTATAAAGGGCAATGTTTTTGTACAAGGTACGCAGATGAATCCTTACGTAGTAGAAAAAAATAGGGTGTTAGAGGCTTAATTATGAATATTCTTTATGTTACCAGTGAGGCGGTTCCCTTTATTAAAACGGGGGGCTTGGCGGATGTTGCAGGTTCACTTCCAAAGGCTATTAATGATTTGGGAAATGATATAAGGGTTGTTTTACCCCTTTATTCAGCTATAGACCAAAAGTATAGAAAGGATATGAGGAAGGTTGCGGAATTTTACGTTGATATTTCGTGGAGACACAGGTATTGCGGGGTTTACGAGTATGTTTTAGATGGACTTACTTTTTACTTTCTTGATAATGAACAGTATTTTTTGAGAAATAATATATACGGAGAGTTTGATGATGCCGAGAGATTTATATTTTTCTCCAAGGCCTCAGTGCTATTGCCCAAGAAACTTAATTTCAAACCGGATGTTATCCATTCAAATGATTGGCATTCAGGCCTTGTTTCCGTTTATGTAAATGATTTTATGAGTGGGGATGATTTTTATAAGGATATTAAGACTCTTTATACCATTCATAATTTAAAATATCAGGGACTTTTTGATCCTTCCGTATTTG
>JAEXBH010000031.1 GCA_023394215.1 Bacillota bacterium
AAAAAAATATATGACGAGTCAAATTTTAGATGAAAAATTTAAACTTTTGGATATGGTTGATAATCAAACTGCTGTAAAGGGCCATTTAAACCTGGATATAGCTTATAAAAAAATCTTGGATTACACTTATCCTTATCAGGAAGATATAGGGCTTTCATATAAGAAAACCGTATCAGAACTTTCAGAAAAAAATGATAATAGGAGTCTTGATTTTAAATCCTATCCTAAAATTTTTGCTGACAGAAGCATAGGAACTTCCTTAAAGCAAGCAATATTTTCGGGACAGGGGAAAGACTATAATCCTATGCAAAAAGGAACAGTTTTTCATTATGTGCTTCAAAATTTGGATCTTAAGAAATACAGCGAGGAAGAATTGACGGAAGCTTTAAATAAAATGCTCGAAAATGACTTCATTAACAGAGAAGAACTGAATTTGATTGATGTCGATAAACTTTTGGATTTTTTTAATTCTCCACTTTGCCAAAGGATAGCGGCAAGTGAAAGTTATCATAAGGAAGAATCCTTTACGATGAAGATACGAGAAAATGCAAATGACGTTTATGTTGACGGACAGGTGGATATCTTTTTTATAGAAGATAATAAGATATCAATTGTAGATTTTAAGAGCAACAAGGTTCCGAATAATAATCTTTACAGTAAACAATTGAATTACTATGCTGAAGGCCTGTCAAAAGCTTTGAGTTTGGAAATCAAAGATCTTATGATTTATTGGATTATGACGGGAGAAGTTACTAAAATTAAGAGGGCAGATTTATGAAATAAGGGTGTACAAGGAAACTGATGTTTCTGAGTACACCCTATTTTATAAAAATTTATCAGCACAAGCCCCCGTTTATCCCTATAATTTGTCCGCTTATATAATTTGCCTTATCACTTATGAGAAAATTTATCAAATTTGCTACTTCATCAGCTTCTCCTATCCTGCCAAGAGGTACTTCTTCAGCATAGGCCTCTATGGATTCGTTAGGTATAAGAGAAAGCATATCTGTCTTTATACCTCCCGGAGCAACAGCATTAACCCTGATGTTTGATGGTCCTACTTCTTTTGCAATGGCCTTTGTATATGCTATTACAGCTCCCTTGCTGGCTGAATAGGAGCTTTCCATAGAGCCTCCTATTTGTCCCCATATTGAAGCCAGGTTGATTATAACGCCGTTTTTATTGGAAATCATATGCTTCAGGGCAAGTTTGGTACAATAAAACATTCCGTGGACATTGACATCAAAAATTCTTTTCCAATTATCAACACTTATATCCTGGGCAAAGTTTATGTCGGCTATACCTGCATTATTTATCAGTATATCAACATGGGAAAACTTGTCTTCAATAAAGTTAAACATCTTTTTTACCTGTTCAAAGTCCCCGACATCGGCTTTAAACTTTACAGCATTTAAGCCCTTTTTTCTTAAAATCTCAACAACTTCATCCGCCATGAGATCTTCTTTCATATAATTTATTACTACATTAAGGTTTTTATCTTCCAAGCAAAGGGCTACGGCTCTGCCTATACCCCTTGAAGCCCCGGTAATTAAAATAGTCTTTCTCATAAAAATCTCCATATTTTACAAATATTTCTGTATTATATTATAATATAATATCAGGAGAAATTATGGAAAATAAAAAATATAGCAATAAAGAATTATTAAGAAAATTTATTCCCTTTTACAGAAAGTATAAAAAGATATTTATAATGGATATGTTGGCGGCTGTATTGACCGTTGTGTCCGAATTGACGCTCCCGCTTATAATAAGAAATATAACCAACTTATCTGCCGTAGGGATCGAAAATATAACCTTAAATTATATAGTTACTATAGCTTTCATATATCTTTTACTTAAGCTTTTGGAAATATCGGCAAATTATTTTATGCAAAAAAATGGGCATATTATGGGAGCTATGATAGAAAGAGATATGAGGAAAAAGGTTTTTGCTCATGTGCAATATTTGTCTGATGAGTTTTTCAACAATACAAAAATCGGGCAGCTCATGGCTCGTATAACTACCGACTTATTTGATGTTACGGAGTTTGCCCATCATGGGCCTGAGGAATTTTTAGTTGCTGCCGTTAAAATACTTGTATCATTTATTATCCTTATAAATATAAATATCACTTTGACCCTTGTAATATTCTGTATTTTGCCGCTTATGTTTGCTTTAACGAGGAGGGTAAGGAAAAAAATCAGGAATACAAATAAGAGTCAGAGACATCAGATAGGAGAGATAAATTCAAGTATAGAGGATTCTCTATTGGGTATAAAGGTTATAAAGTCATTTGCAAATGAGGAAATTGAGATTAAAAAATTTGACGAGGATAATAAGAAATTTTTAAACCTTAAGAGAATATTTTATTCAAACCTTTCAAATTTTCAGGTTATTACAAGAGCCTTGGATGCCTTTATGTATATTACGGTTTTGCTTTTAGGAACTTTTTTGCTTAGCAAGGGTACTATAAGTTCCGGGGATTTTGTTATGTATATAATGTATGTAACTTCACTTTTAACAACCGTAAAAAAGATAGTTGATTTCACTGAGACTTATGAGAAGGGTATGACCGGCATTGAGAGATTTGTAGAGCTTATGGATGTAAGTCCAAAGATAAAGGATAGAGATTTAGCTCTGGAACTTCATAATGTTAAGGGGAATATAGAATTTGATAATGTAAGTTTTTCTTATCGAAAAGAAGATCGATTTGATAAATATTATGATGAAAAACTTGTTTTGAAAGATATAAGTCTAAGCATAAAGAAGGGAGAAAATATAGCTATTGTCGGACCTTCCGGAGGAGGAAAGACCACACTTACAAATCTTATTCCGAGATTTTATGATGTGAATGAGGGTTCTGTTAAAATAGACGGAGTAGATATAAGGGATATAAAATTATCCTCGCTTAGGGATAATATAGGCATGGTTCAGCAGGATGTATATCTGTTCAGCGGCAGTATACTTGATAATATAAGATATGGTAAACCGGATGCAAGCATTGAGGATATAGAGAAAGCAGCTGATTTAGCCGGAGCAAGGGATTTTATAGATGAGCTTCCTGACGGCTTTGATACTTATGTAGGAGAAAGAGGGTTAAAATTATCAGGTGGGCAAAAGCAAAGGATATCTATTGCCAGGGTATTTTTGAAAAATCCTCCTATATTAATTTTGGATGAGGCAACATCAGCTTTGGACAATAAGAGTGAAAAAATAGTTCAGGAGTCTTTGGATAAACTTTCTAAAGGGAGAACTACAATCACAATAGCTCATAGATTGACAACTATTATAAATGCTGATAAGATTCTGGTCTTAACGGATCAGGGTATAGTTGAGCAGGGAAGTCATGAAGCCTTACTTGCTCAAAGAGGAGAGTATTATAACTTATATAATACTTTAGAAAATCATACGATAGGATAATTATGAAAAAAATTTGGGGAAATGTATTATTTAGAATCGGGAAAATTACAGAAGCGATATTTAATGGACTTATATACCTTATGGAAGCTATTTTAAAACTTGGTATAGCAGCAAGGATGTTTGTTTTACCCATAGTGGTATTGGTGGGTTTAGCCATATTTGCTATGCCTTTAATCCTTGTCTTTATTCTTACACCGGGGGGCATAACCTTAGTTTTGACTGTAGCTTTTATTTTACTTTTACCATTCTTAGGCAGAAAGGGTAGCAGTTGGCTTAAATATGCAAAGTATGTCGTGACAGAGTACTTATACGCAAAGTCCGACTATTACAGATTCGGAAGGGGAAGCGGTAAAGGGAGTTTTTCCGATTATTCCAATGCTTATAAGAGAAAGCAGGAAGAAGAGTTTGAGAAGGAAAGACAAAGGCAAAGAGAGGAACAAAACGCCTATTGGAACCAAGTTTTTGAGGAATTTTTCAGACAAAACGGGTCTTATAATGGACAGGGAGGATATACAGGCGGCTATGGCGGCTACCAATCGAGCTATAATCCTATGGGAGATTTCAAAAGCAAGTACGAAAAATCCTGTGATATCTTGGGTGTGTCATATAGTACGGATATTTACGAGGTAAAGTTAAATTATAGAAAGTTAGCCAAAAAATACCATCCTGACTTGAATAAGGAGCCGGGAGCCGATGAGAAGTTTAAGGAAATCACAGAAGCTTATGACTTTTTATCTGAGGATAATATAAAAAGATATAAAAATTTAGTTTAGAGGAGCTTAAAATGAAAGAAACCGTATATTTTGCCGCAGGTTGTTTTTGGGGCAGTCAGGCATATTTTGATAAAATTGACGGGGTTTTGGAAACCCAGGTGGGTTATGCAAACGGGATTTTGGAAAATCCCACTTATGAGCAAGTTTGTTCAGGAGCCACAGGGTGTGCCGAGGTGGTTAAGTTGGTTTTTGATAATAAGATAATTAACCTTTATCAACTTTTGACCCATTTGTTCAGGATTATAGATCCTACACTTTATAACAGGCAGGGAAATGATGTTGGAAAACAATATAGAAGTGGTGTTTATACAACTTCTGCAAGTCAAAATAAAATAGTTGAAGATTTTTTTAATATAGTAAGAGTAAATTATGACAAGGATATACTTACCGAGAATTTACCTTTGGAAAATTATTATCCTGCAGAAGAATATCATCAAAAGTATTTGGAAAAAAATCCGGGCGGTTATTGTCACGTAGATTTAAGCATACTTGATGAGGATCAAAATCAAGCAAAATTTGAAAAATTGCCAGATGAGAGGTTAAGAGAAGAACTGACCGAACTTCAATATGAGGTTACTCAAAAATCAGCTACTGAAAGACCCTTTACCAGTGAATATGAAAATTTTTATGAGAAAGGAATTTATGTTGATATAGTAACCGGAGAGCCCTTGTTTGCTTCAAGCAGCAAATTTGATTCGGGTTGCGGATGGCCGTCTTTTTCTAAACCGATTCAAAATAATACTATAAATTATTATGAAGACTTATCTATTGAGGGAAGAAGAAGGATTGAAGTTAAGAGTAAAATAGGGGATTCTCATCTTGGTCATGTATTTAATGACGGCCCTAAGGAATTGGGTGGTTTAAGGTATTGTATAAATGGGGCAAGTTTAAAATTTATTCCGCTTGAAGATATGGAAAAGGAAGGATATACTGAATATATCAATCTTGTGGAGTAAAAAAGTGGAAACTAAAAGCGTAAGAAAACTGAGAAAAAAAGTTAAAATAAAAAAGAAAGTAAAATTTAAGCTTAGATTTTTCATATTTATTGCTTTGTTGTTTCTTTTACCTATAGGGGCAGTTTACCTTTTGTTCTTCAGAAAGGAAAAAGAAGTAAATTATCTCGAGAAAGCCAAAAATTATTACCAATCAAGTTTTAGTTATGATAAGGCTCTTAGATTGGAAAATGAAAATCTTTTTTATGCAAGTTACACATATCAGGAAGGGCAATATAAAAAGATTAAAACAGGTTCTAATATAGCTGACAAGACCAAAATAAGCTTAGCTTATAATTTAATACAGGAAATAGGAAAATATTTTGATGAAAATAAGTTGAACTTAGAAGATTTGCACTTATATATAAAGGATTTGAATACAGGTCAGATTTTCAGTCAAGGAGGTAATACCAAGCTTTCATTATTTGAAGTCAATAGGATTTTGACCGGCATGGCTATATATGACGGTATAAAATCAGGTACAATATCCATATCTGACAGTGTTTTGTTAACTGAGGGAGCCTTAGCATCTTCAAGCTATTATTTTGATAGAGGAGGAATAGGCAAATACTATTCCCTAAAAGAATTGCTTAATTTAGGTTTAAATAATAAGGATCAAACAGCTATAAATATGATGCAAAATCATATAGTAAATAAATGCAAAAAGGGTCCGGCGGAAGTTTATTCATCCCTATATGCCATAAATTTTGATGGAGATGCCTTAAGTTTGAATGACATAGGAAAGCTTATGGACAGACTATATAATAATACGGATATATATAGTTATTTTGCTAATATAAGCAGCCAGGAAAATATGGACTTGTTTTTGAATTCAATGTTCATAGAAAAGGTTAGTTATAACATAAAAGAGGATAAGGAAAGTTATAAATTTGATGCGGGACTGGTAGATTCCAACAGTAGGTACGTTTATGTCGTTTATAGCGATAAATTATCAAAAAAAGTAATACAGGATTTGGGAGATATAGTAAATAGAAATATAGACCAATATTCGATCAATCAATTAATATTTAAGTAATTTCAGCCCGCTAAACAGCCATTTTAAGCGGGCTGAAAAATTTTTTAAAAAAGTCTTGACATAAAGGGTAAAGGGATGTAATATATAAGAAGTCACTCGGTAAGAAACGAGTCGGAAGTTAAGACTTAAATAAAAAAATAAAAAAAGACTTGACAAGATAAGTTTTGAGTGATATAGTAATAAAGTCGCTGATGAAGCGGCGAAGAACCTAAACAAATAAATAACGTTAATAACTTTGAGAAAATAATTTCAAAACAAATCGAGCT
>JAEXBH010000099.1 GCA_023394215.1 Bacillota bacterium
GAAATTTCACTTATATACACAGGCGTTTCAAAAAAGTTCCTTTTCTCATAAACATTCACAGAAAACCAATATCGAAAGCTTTTTCTTCTATTTTTCTTAATCATCTGAATATAAGATACATATCCAAATCTTCTCCACCTGGCATATCCTATTTTAACATAATCAATAGAGCTAATTGGAAATTTAGTCATAAAAGGAACAAAAACCTCAAAAAAAGCTTCACTCTTAAGTTTATCAATAATCAAAAAGTCAGCATCACGATAAAAAAGTTGATACTTTCCATATTTTTTTCTGTACTTTCCTATACGCTTATACGAAATCCCTGCCCCAATAAGTAATAGAATAAAAAGCAGCAGCAGAAATAGCAGTGGTTTTACACTTACTAACTTTTGTTGAAAAGATGCCATATTACTGTTTATCATTTAACTATCTCCATTCATATTTCTCTGTATCCCATAATGCCAGGATTTATTCCTTACTTATTATTCAGTCGTATGCTTAGTCTCATTACTTTTTCATCTTCGTTAAAGTAATCCCTCTTCAACATTTTCAGCACCAAATACTTCTTTTACTTTGTTAAAATTGCTGCTCATAACGGTTGCTCTTTTTAAATTTGAAAATTGCTGCAATTCCAACAAAGTTACTTCATTTAAGTCAAAACTTTCATCTTCTCCATCCCCTGCAAAATGATATTCATATACACATCATTACCACCGTCTATATAGATAGTTTTTACATGCGTTGCTAAATCTTTAGGAATGGACAGATTTTCAAAATAATAAAGTGACGGTTCAATTATATCCTCACTATCCGTATCAATATCTTCCCCTTTGCATTGATCGGCAAAATCATAAATATAAAAACGTGATTCTAATAACTTTAAATCGTACATCAACACTTAAATAATAGCCAGTTTAAAATTCAGATTATCGAAATGGAGCATATCTTCCATACTTTTCTCACTAAGAGTCTTCAGATGCGATTGTTTTGTATCACTATTTCCCCCCCCACAATTTTAGCCACCTCATCCTTGAGATATTTATTCCTGTAGGCAAAAGCGACCAATAAAGGCAATACTATAATTGGAAGGCATATAAATCCTCCTACAATAGCCATACCTCTATAATGATTTTTTGTAACGCTTCCTTCCATAGCTTTATTAAGAAAATTTGCTGCAAGAATAAAAACTTTGCCACCACTTAATATAAACAATAAAACGCACTCCACAATCAATAACCCGAAGAATATAATAAGCACCATATATCTCTGCAAAGAGTCAGTACCGTCTCCATATCGTCTATATCACTTGTTCCAAAAGGATTCGGATTTGACCATACATTGCTTGCGAATCTTTTCCATTCTTTGCCTCGAAGCTTGAAACTTATCTTGCCCATATCGGTGTATATAATGATAGATATGCTCACTGTCAACTTCCCACTCATTTTATTGGTTAGCTTACAGTCAATAACTGAACCTGTCATAATCTCTTGTCCGTTTTCCCAAATCTTGATATTTGTCTCATTAAGCTCAACCGCATATTTTTTTACCAAACTTATCTGTGTTTTTCTAACGAGATAAAAGGCAATATAAACTACTACAAAGACAACAAAGATAAATCCAAATTGAAAAATAGCCGGTTTTGATTTTAAGGTTTTATCAAGCCCTGAATAAAATAATCCAAGCCTCATTGCCAAAATTGGAAACATAATTATAGCAACATAAGCAAAGCCTATAATCACCTCTTGTTTTCCAGTTCTTACTGCACAAAATTCATACCTTTTCATATCATATCCTTTTTCCTTTAATCTTTTTTATCACTATAATTTATTTTTATATCATATGCAAAGAGTAAAACCTATCTTATTCCTATTTTTTAACATGTTTTTTATGGTCCAACCACATTACAAGCAAAAAAAGCACACACAACAACAAAAGCAAGCATCCACCACCAGTTTATATATTGGAAACTTTCTTTAACCATAAAAACTAATATTATCGAAGCGTGCATTCCCCGTGTAATCCATAATCGCCAGTTTTGTAATGCAGTCTTTAAATAAGGACTGTGCCCTGAAGCAATGAAAATCAATATAAGTATGGCGTACGCAAACATCACACCAAGTAAATATTCGATAAATCCATTTTTTATTTTATCTAAGCAAGATCTCTAAAAAAAACAATATGATTCCCCAAATTACTATAATCCCTCAACCAGCAAAGAAGCTTCAACTGTATTCATATTTACCATAATAAATGGTACCTCTTTCTCTTTTTATTCCAAGGTCTCTGTGTTTTCAGGAATCTCAATATCTGACTGGTAAGCTACAATATGCTCATAAGCAACCCTGTGCCAGTCATCCGCAATGCTTCCGTCTATGTTCATAAAAAAGGTAGAATTCATATATCTCTTTATGATATATTCACTGGTCTTTTGGTCAAATCCATTTCCTTTGCTGAAATCAATTCCTCTGCCATTATTTTTTGCCATAACAGCTTCAAAAATCGGCAATGTCAATTCATTTAACGGAATTTTCATATCAGGCTTGTCAAAGAATCCTCCCTTTTCTTTTTGATAAATAAGCAGGTTGCTTAGAGTACCGTTACTAATGCACTTTACTCTTCTAATATCCGAAAGCTTCACTTGATGCTTAGAACCAACAAGCGTTCCTTCTTTTAATCTGATTTCTTTTTCCTTTAGCGAAAATCCTATTTGTAAATCAAGCGTATCAAGATTATCCGGGAACGCTTCTGTCAGCTTGTTTTCTGCAAAAGCGATCAGAATGGATTTTGTTTCGAACATATTGTTAAATTTATTTTCCATATTCTCTACATCCGTATCAATCTCTTCAATATTTTTCCCATTATTATTCCGAAATATTAGAGTGTAATGAGAATTTGAATTGAGATATCTAAGAGCAACAATAGATCCGACATCGGTAAACTTAATACTCAAAGACTTTTTCCCATTTGCAAGCTCATAGCTAACACCTTCACTGCCAACATGCAGTTGATATTTCCCTTTATTGCTGAAGTTAATTCCCTTATTTTCAAAAATTCGTTTCATTTTACTTTTTCCTCTTCTTTTCAATCTGTACCATAACGTTTGCCATAGTTATTACATCTGTTTTATTTAAACTATTTTACAAGTTGTATCCATAATAGTTTATAGTTTAATGCCATATTAATCCTCTTTTCTTGTAAATACTATTGTCATTATTATATCACTAATATTAATTATATTCAGTATTTAATTAATATGTACCCTTGTTTTTAAAATTTTATTGCTTTATTGATACCCTGAAGAAATCCCACATTGTGGTTAATACACATTAATAAAGCAGGTAGAATTTCCTACCTGCTATAAATCATCCGTATTAAAGGTATCCCCATTTTCCAAATCACCATATTCGTAGCCCCTCTTAAACCACTTTAGGCGCTGCTTTGATGTCCCATGCTGGAAGGTATCAGGATTTACCGTTTGTCCGTTCATGGACTGTATTGTATCATCCCCAACCGCCGAAACTGCGGACAAGGCTTCTTCCAAGTCCCCTACTTCCATATAATTTTTATTTTTCATATAATGAGCAAAAAGTCCCGCAAAATAATCTGCTTGAAGCTCAAGCCTAACCATATATTGATTGTAGGTTTTTGATGAAACTTCATTTTTGAGATTATGAATTTTTTGCAAAATTCCCAATTGATATTGAACATGATGCCCAACTTCATGGGCAAGTATATAGGCAAAGGGAAAATCTCCTCCTACGCCGAACTTGCTCCTCAATAGCTTTGCAAAACTTACATCTATATATACGGATTCATCTGCACTGCAATAAAATGGCCCCGTATTTGAAGCCGCAAGTCCACAGGATGTTGAAACCCGGTCTTGATACAAAACCAATTTCGGCTCTTTATAAACCTTGCCATTTTTTGCAAAAATCTCACGCCATACATACTCGGTATCTGCAAGAACAACACTTAAAAAATCCTCAATCTCAGCTTCTTCCTTATCTCTTGCCTCATATTGGCTTGTAGTATCGGCGTTTTGAAGCCCTGCCATATTTCCTATAAGATCAAGGGGATTTCCTCCAAGTGCCCAAACCAAAAGAAAAAGTGCTACGAGTCCTCCAAGACTCTTCGGCATCATTCCAAGCCCTCCAGAAAAACCCTTGGAAGCGGATCTTTTTTCTACATTATCACTGGATCTTCTATCTCTCCATTTCATATCTTATAAATCATCCTCAAATACCGATGACTTGCTGTAGGCAGAAACCTTTCCTTCAAAAAAGTCTGTTTTTATCTCATTAGGATCCGAATATTGTGATACCCACTTCATCGATGCGGGCTCTTCTATATTTCTGTCAAACAGATTTCCAAGACCAAGTCCTCTTGCCCTCAAATTTCCCAAATACTCTATATAGTCTTCAAGCATCTGACCGGTAAGCCCCTGTATATGGTTTCCTATGGCATACTGTCCCCAAGCTATTTCCTGTCTAACCCCTTCTATAAGCATTTGTCTGTAGACTTCAAGCTTATCCTCCGTAAACAGGTCCGGCTCTTCCTTTTTAAGCTCTAAAACTATATTTCTAAACAGCCATAGGTGGGTATTTTCATCCCTGTTGATATATCTTATTTCCTGAACAGTACCGGGCATTTTGCCGCTTCTTCCGAGATTATAGAAAAACATAAATCCTGAATAGAAATAAATTCCTTCCAAAATATAATTTCCTATAACAGTTTTCATATAATTTTCCCTATTAGGATTCTCTACAAAGTCATTATAGATATTTCCTATAAACTTATTTCTGTTAAGCAGATGTTCATCGTCCCTCCATTGGTAAAGAATATCTGTCCTTTCTTCCGGACTCGCAATAGTATCCAAAATATATGAGTATGATTGTGAATGTATAGCTTCCTGATATGCTTGAATGGTCAAACACAAGTTTACTTCATTAGCTGTAGTATAATCCCCTATATTAGGTAAATTTGCAGTTTGTATGCTGTCCAGAAAGATTAAAAATGAAAGTATTTTATCATAGGCATTTTTCTCATGTTGGTCAAGCTGCCTATAATCCTTAATATCCTGATTCATATTTATTTCTTCAGGTATCCAAAAATTGTTCATGGCAGTCCTATACCAGTCTGAAACCCATGTATATTTAATATTATTAAAATCATTTAAGTTGGTAGTATTACCGTTAATCATCCTTCTCTTGGTTAATTCAATATCGCCGTTTTCATTAAATAAGGCTCTCTTGCTTAATTCCATATTTTCCCCCTATGCTGAACAAGTTTCACAGTCTTCAACTTCCAACGCCTTACCCCTTATATAATAAAGCGATTTTACCCCATTTTCATTGGCTGCTATCAGAAGATTAAGTATTTGCTTCATTGTGTATTCCGTAGTTATATAAAGATTTATAGATTGCCCCTGATCTATATGCCTTTGCCTTATACCCGCCGACTTAATAACCCAGTTTTGATCCACTTCATGGGCATTTTCATAAGTCCAAAAAGTCCTTGTATTTAAACCCGGTGCGACTCTCGGTATAATTGAGCCTTTCTTTTCTTCAAGGAAATATCTCTTCATTACAGGGTCGATGCCTGCTGTCGTACCCGCTATAATAGATGTTGAACCCGTTGGAGCTATGGCCATCAGATAAGCATTTCTCATACCTCCCTCATGAACGGCTTCCCTAAGCTCTTTCCACCTTAAACTATTATAGTTTCTTCTTTCAAAATATTTTCCGTCATCCCATTCGGATCCTTCAAAGTATGCATATCTTCCCTTTTCCTTAGAAATCTCATTGCTTGCCTTTATAGCGTAATAGTTGATATCTTCATAAACCTTATCCATAAAATCAAGATGTTCCTGTGATGAGAACATTATACCCCTTTGAACAAGGGCATGATGATAGCCTGAACTTCCAAGCCCTATAGCCCTGTACTTCTTATTGGTAATTTCTGCATAAGGAATAGGATAATAATTCAAATCTATAACATTATCCAGTGCCCTGACAATCGTGGAAACCACATAATCAAGCTCTTCTTGGTCTTCAAGCTTTATGTTTCCAAGAACCAAAGATGCCAAATTACATACAACAAAATCCCCCGCAATAGTTTTTCTTGTAACTACGGTTTGTCCGTTTTCTTCTTCCATAGTCTCCTCAAGACTTTGGATCTCTCTCATATTTTGCATAATTTCCGTACACAGATTTGAAGAATAAATCATCCCCCTATGCTTGTTGGTATTTGCTTCATTTAATACGTCTCTATTAAAGGTAAAAGGCGTGCCCGTTTCGGTCATGGACTTTATAATAAGTCTCACCATATCTTTTACGGAAATTGTCCTCTTTGAAATATGCGGATTGCCTACACACTCATAGTATTTCCTTTCCCATTCTTCCCCATAAAAATCTTCAAGGTTATAGCCCATTACAGTTGAAATCTCATGAGGATCCATCATATACCATGTAGCCTCTATATTGTCCTTGGCAAGCTTCCAAAATAAATCAGGATAAGAAACAGCCGGAAATACGTCATGAGCCTTCATTCTATCGTCCCCGTTGTTGGTTTTTAGTTGTAAAAATTCAGGCATATCCTTATGCCAAGCATCAAGATAAACCGCTACGGACCCCTGTCTTACCCCAAGTTGATCAACAGCAACCGCTGTATCGTTAGCAAGTCTGATCCATCTGATCACACCGCCTGCGACGCCTTTGAATCCCCTTATATCGGACCCTGTGGATCTAATCTTTCCAAAGTATAAGCCCATTCCTCCACCGTGCTTTGAAACTTGTGCAAAATTATCTATCGATCTGTATATACCGTCCAAGGAGTCCGGTACCGTATCTATAAAGCAGGATGACAATTGATGGAATGGCTTTCTGGCATTGCTCATGGTAGGAGTTGCCATTGTAACCTTAAGTTGTGAAAGAATATCATATAAACTCTTTGCAAATCTAACCTTATTTTCACCTTCAGGTATCGCAAGATGCATGGCAATACCCATAAACATCTCCTGTACGCTTTCCAAAATATTTCCCTCGGCATCTCTTATAAGATACCTTTTAATAACCAAATCAAGCCCTGAATAGTTAAACAGCTTATCCCTGTCATTTACTAAATAAGCCTCAAGTTCATCCAAGTCTTCCAAAGTATATTCTTTTAAAATATAGTCGCCGTAAAGCCCCTCATCCGTAAGCTTGCTTATCTTATCTTTGAAATCTTTTATACCCCTTTTAGAAACATTTTCCTTAATAGACAAGTTATTCTCATGAATTAGAAATCTTGCGGAAATATATTCCCAATCCGGTGATTCTTTACTTGTAAGCTCAGCAGCTGCCTTTACAAGTGCCGACAAATACTGCTTTTGTGTAAAATCAGGTTTTAAAAACGAATAAAATTTCAGATATAAGTGTTCAAGGTCATAATGACTCGGATCAAAATCACTTTGTATTTCCTTCATTATTGCTATGACTTCCCTGTCGCTTATATATTTTTCAAACTTTTCAATCACCTTTCTTGCCATAGTATGTTGAGCTCTATAAAGTATAAATGCCTTTACAACCTCATACTGTTTATTTTCAATCAAAGTAATTTCAACAAGATCCTGTATTTCCTCTACTGATACAATATGTCCTGTAGGAAATCTGTTTTCTATCATATCAACTATAGAATCAGTATAGCTTTCAATCTGCCCTGCCAACGGCTCCTTATCCAAAGACCTATAAGCCCCTGCTATTGCATTGCTTATCTTATCCCTATCAAAAGCAACCATTCTTCCGTCTCTTTTTCTTATTTCCATTGCGTCCCCATTCCTGTTTCTTTTTTAATATACAAGTGTATTATATATCAACCACAAAATATAGTCTATAAATATTATTTTTTTGTCTATATGTTGTGTTTTTATATAAAAAAAAGAATACGCCGAACAAGCTTGCTCGAAACGTATTCTTAATCTGTTTTCTAAAATATTTTAATAATTTTTCCAATTATTATAAGTATTCCTTAACTATTTCTGTAAATTTTTCTATAACATACTCTACTTCTTCATCGCTTAAATTTGTATGAAGAGGCAAAGTGATTTCATTAACGTATTGGTCATGGGCATTTGGAAAATCCTTTATATCAAAACCTAATTTTTTATAGGCTGTCATCATAGGAAGCGGCTTATAATGAACATTACAAGCTATACCCGCCTCTGCCATTTTTATTATAACAGCGTTTCTGTCTTCTTCGGATATACCCGGAGTTCTTGTAATGTAAAGATGCCCTGAAGACTGATGATTATCATTATAGTGGTCTAAAACCTTTATGCCGAGCGGCTTGAAAGCAGCATCATACCTTGCTATTATTTCCTTTCTTCTTTGTAAAAGTCCCGGATATCTCTCAAATTGAGCAAGGCCTATTGCAGCCAAAACATCGGTCATATTACACTTAAACCAAGGACCTACTATATCATACTCCCAGGCTCCAAGCTTTGTCTTAGATAAAGCATCCTTTGACTGTCCATGTAAGGAAAGCAGCTGCAACTGATGATAAAGTTCTTCATCATCAATGCCTTCAAATGCTCTCCATGTTAAGGCTCCCCCTTCCGCAGTGGTAAAATTCTTAACTGCATGGAAAGAAAAAGAAGAAAAATCGGCATGTCCTCCAAGCCTTTTTCCATGAAGACTTGCTCCGAAAGAATGGGCCGTATCCGCACACACTGCCACCCTTCCTATTGATTCCTGCAATTTATTTTTTGGTCTGAATAAAGATTTTTTACCCTCCAAAACAGACAACAGCCTGTCATAATCGCATGGAACACCGGCAAAATCTACAGGTATAACAGCCTTAGTTTTCTCGTTTATCAATGACTCCAACTTACTATAATCCATCTCGAAAGAATCTTTTGCACAATCAACAAAAACTATCTTTGCCCCTACATGATCTACTATGCTGGCGGATGCTGTATATGTATAGGCAGGGACTATAACTTCATCTCCCTCCCCTATATCAAGCAGTCTAAGTGCCATCTCGGCACAAGCGGTTTGAGAATTTAAGCATACCGCCTTATTCACTCCGCAATACTCCGCTATCCTTCTTTCAAGTTCCTTTGTTTTTGGACCTGTAGTTATCCAACCCGATTTTATGGCACTGACTGCACTGTCAATCTCCAAATCACTCATATCAGGTGGTGCAAATTGTATTTTCATCATATTAACCTCTTTTTATTTTTCATGTTTAAAAGTAGTGACAATAGCAGCGGTTTTTTCAATAATATCGTCACTGTTTACATAGCTTGACTTAATCAAATCATCCATATCGCTAAAGAATTTTTCATTATCAAATTCAATAGGAAGTCCTATATGAATCAGGTTATTTTCGGTCTTCTTCAAACCTTCTTCATTCATAAGCTTTTCTTCATAAAGCTTTTCTCCCGGTCTAAGTCCGGTATATTGTATTTTAATATCAACATCCGGAGTAAAACCGGACAACTTGATTAAGTTTCTGGCTAAATCTACAATCTTCACAGGCTCTCCCATATCAAGAACAAAAATTTCTCCGCCCTGAGCATAAGTCGCAGCCTGTAAAATCAAGCTTACCGCTTCCGGTATAGTCATAAAAAACCTTACAATATTGGGATCCGTTACAGTGACAGGGCCCCCGTCAGCTATCTGTTTCTTAAATAAAGGGATTACCGATCCGTTACTGCCAAGGACATTTCCGAATCTAACGGCAACAAACTTGGTTGTTTTATTTGATTTAATATCCAATTTGGACAAACTGTCATTTGCATATTCATATAAACCCGGCAAATTAGTTAACTTGCCCTCTTGAGCAAAATTGTTCAAACTTTGAATTATCATTTCACAAAGCCTCTTGCTCGCCCCCATTATATTGGTAGGATTTACTG
>JAEXBH010000157.1 GCA_023394215.1 Bacillota bacterium
TCATATTCCAAACCTGCCCATCCAAGGATTTTTATCAGGTTTTCCAAAGCTCCTTCAACAAACCTTGTTCTGTCGGTATCCTCTATTCTTAAAATAAATTTCCCACCTTCATTTCTCGCAAACAGATAATTATATAAGGCCGTTCTCAAACCTCCAATATGCAAATATCCTGTCGGACTTGGTGCAAATCTCACTCTAACTTCTGACATATCTTCTCCTATAAATTTTAATTTAATACTATACTTATATTTTCCACTGATGTAATTTCTACATCTTTGTCTGTACTCACACTCGGCTTAAGTGATAGAAGCCCTGAACTCTTTCCGCTCAAATCTAAGCTTGCCTTAAAATCACCGGCCTTTAAACTTTCCAGATCTTGACTAAATCCGCTAACCGTTATCTTGTATGTTTGTGAATTAAATGCATAATCCAAACCATTCGCCCCGCTCACCCCTATATTAGATGTGCTTAGACTTATTTCCTTCTTTATTTTCCCTTCAAGTTCAAAATCAACCAGAAATTCCAACTTTGCATCCGTCAAACTTATACCTGATGGAAGCTCAAGCTTGACCTTTCTGACCCCTGATTTACTTACATCGGATAAATCTATATCTTGCGTATCTACTTCTTTAAGCTTATCAACAAGCTCCTTTTTACCCTTTATATAAACCTTAGAAGGATTTATTGCTATATTTTTCAATTTATAATCAGGATTAAGCGTATCCGTAGCAGTATTTATATTAATACTTACTTCCTTTTGTTTCAAGATTAATGCCGTTAAATTTACAAATTTTTGTCCGTAAGTAATATTATCGACCTTTTGTCCCTCAGAATTCATAGCAACAACATCTACATTTGTTACAATATCATCCTCAACCTGATTTAAAGTCAAACTTGCTGATAAATTTGTTATAGAATCTATCGTTGATCTTGCTCCTCTTAAAGTAATTTTTTCCGGAGTTGCCTTTATAGACTCTATTAAATAACCCGCAGGAAGGTTTCCTACCTTATCAACATTTACAGAAAAATCCTTTGATATGAGTTTTTGGATTTCTGCACTGATAACTTGAGATTCGCTCTCCAAGTTTACACCCGTAGGCAAACTATATTTAAGCCTTACATTGTGGGTACCTTCTCCCAAACCTGCTAAATCAGCCGTTACCCTTATATGTGAAGGTGTCATATTTATAATTTGATTTCTCTTCCCACTTATCATTACATCTATATATTTTCTGTAATTTGGCATAAGGACCAATCCCTTATTTTCCAAATCTTCTGCATTATCTATTACTATGGGAACCTCTGTCATCCTTGTAGTAACAGTTGGATTTTCCCCTGCAACTACAAATCCCCATAGAACTATAGCCAATATAAGCGATAGAAGTTTTTGTTTCCAATTATTCTTCAATAGATTCATCTTCTACCCCCTGTCTTTTAAATATATTTTGATCCATTTTTTCAAATAAGTTAACAAGAGTGTCCCTTAGGGTCTCAGCATCTACATACCTTGAAATGACACCATTTTGTGCTGTCGAAATTATACCGGTTTCTTCAGATACTATTATTACAAAGGCATCACTTTTCTCACTTATACCGAGTGCAGCCCTATGCCTCGTTCCCAAATCTTTTGACAAACTTTGATTGTTTGTAAGCGGTAAGAAACAACCCGCAGATACAATTCTGTCTTCCTTTATGATTACAGCCCCGTCATGAAGGGGTGTATTGGGAATAAAAATGTTTATCAAAAGCTCACTTGTAACCTCACCGTTTATTAAAGTCCCTGTTTCGGTGATATCCATAAGCCCCACTTTGTTTTCTATTACTATAAGAGCCCCTATTTTTTGACGTGCAAGAGATGCCACCGCATTTGTAATTTCATCCGATTTAAACCTGTTTTCTTCCACCTTGTACTTAAACAGTGATGTAAACAGCTTATTTGATCTGCCCAATTTTTCAAAAACCCTTCTAAGTTCAGGTTGAAAAACTACTATTATAAGTATAAGCCCGGCAGTTAATATATTATTTATAAGCCAGGATACCGTATATAAATTTAGGACTTCAGCAACTCTGGCAAAAATTAAAACAAAAAAAAGCCCTTTTAAAAGTTGCTCAGCCCTTGTCTCTTTAACAAGAGATATAAGCTTATATATAACATAGGACATAACTAAGATATCAACTATGTCTGTTATTTTTATAGTAGATATAATTAATTTTAATTCATTTAAAAATCCCAATATTACACCACCTTTCAACTTTTTATTTTACCATATCTAAAAGAAAAATTAAAAAATTTTACTCAGTTTCTTAACAAACAATTAGTATATTCTAACTCATTTCTACTATTAACAATATTTAATATTTGTAACATTATTTAGCTTTTTTGTTCCTTGTTAGTTATTCTTAATCAGTTTTATTTGCTATACTCCAAGTTGTAAAGAGAAAATCGTGTAACAATTGTAAGATTTAAAGGAGGATAATCTATTATGACATCATTAAAAGGAAGTAAGACAGCTGTTAATCTACTAACTTCATTTGCAGGTGAAAGCCAAGCTACAATGAGATATACATACTATGCTAAGGTAGCTAAAAAAGAAGGTTATGTACAAATAAAGGATATATTTGAAGAAACAGCAAGAAACGAAAAAGAACATGCTAAAAGATTCTATAATTTCTTAAAAGAAGAATTGGAAGGTGAAGCTCTTGAAGTTACCGGTACTTTCCCTATAAACCTTGCTGATACAGCTTCCAACTTATTAGCTGCAGCAAACGGAGAACATGAAGAATTTGTTGATATGTATCCTGCATTTGCCGATGTAGCTCAAGAAGAAGGTTTTAACGTTATAGCTAAGGCTTTCAGAGAAATTGCTAAGGCTGAATCAGCTCATGAAAACAGATTTAGAAAATTATTAGCAAACATAGAAAGCGGCAAAGTATTCAAGAAAGAAGAAACTACTCTTTGGAAATGCGGAAACTGCGGTTATATCTATGAAGGACCTGAAGCTCCTCAAGTTTGTCCTGCTTGTCTACACAAACAAGAATACTTTGAACTATTCGTAGAAGCATACTAAGATATAAATAATATTATAAAATCAAAATCCCAAAGCGACAAAAAGTCCTTTGGGATTTTATAATTTATTCTTTTTCTATAGCTATTATAACACTGCTCTGATTTATAATCCTATCCATATCCCATGTTATATTTGAATTTTCATAAGAATTAGGATCATATATGATAAGCCTGTCTCCCACATAATTTAAAAGTATGATATAGTGACTATATTGGGTAAAGTCTCCTGCTCCTACCAAACAAACCAAAACCTTATTTTTATCCAAATTTTCCCTTATAAGATCAGAATTTTTTTCTATAAAAGTACCCTTAAGCCCTAATTTTTCAGCCCCCTTTATAAAAAATTCCATATTCGTCCCTTCATGATCAAACCATAAGTTTTCTTGGGCAAAATCTGCCATCTTAATAGGATTCATATCACTATCTCCTGTTAAACCGATATAAACAGACGTCATAACCGTAGGGCCGCAGGCAACTCTTGCGAAATATGTGTCGGAAATCGGTAAAAATGCCCATCTCTCATCCCATTGACTAAAATAAGGAAAATTTTTTCTAAGCTTGTTATTTTGAGTCACCCTCAAATCCGAACTTATATCAACACTACTTTCTTCATACTCCTTATATC
>JAEXBH010000143.1 GCA_023394215.1 Bacillota bacterium
CATGTGAAAAGGCTTATGAAGCTTTAATACCGAATGGAAGATTCCCGGCTTTTATCCTTTTTATAGAGGTTGATCCGAATAATATTGATATAAACATTCATCCTAATAAAAAGAAAATTAAATTTAATTTTTATGATGAACTTCTTGATCTTCTTAAGCAAAGTTTAATTGAAAGATTAAATGAGTCAAACAGAGAAAAGGAAGTGAATCTACAAGAAGAAAAAAAGGAGATTCCAAACTTTTTCTTAAATGATGATCAAGATGCCTACCAAAGGGTTCTTGATGCCTTTCATCCTCCGATTAAGGACATTAACACTGAAATACTCACTCCTTCCTATGAAGAAAACTTCGAAGTCTTTGAAAATACTGATACTTTTAAAGTTGAATACAAAAATTTAGATGAATTTGAAGAAGATAATAATCTTGATAATTTAGTTATTGAACTTGAAAATAAGGAGCAAATATCCTACATTGAAGAAGATATTTCTGTAATATATAAAACAACAATATTTAACAAGTACTTGCTTTTTGAAAAAAATAATAGTCTCATTATAGTAGATAAAACTTCTGCATTTGAGAGAATTTTTTATGACAACTATAAAAAATCCTTTGAAAATGAAGAATCTTTATCCAAGCAAAACCTCTTAAGTCCAATACTTCTTAGACTTTCAAAGATGGAAATGCAAAGTTTTTATGATAACCTTGAATTTTTTGAAAAAAGGGCATTTGATATAGAAATTTTTGGGAATGATTCAATAATACTTAGGGCTGTGCCTTTTAATTTCATGGGACAAATTAATGAGGCTTCTTTTAGAGGCATTTTTGATGACATAATAAGAGAAAAAGATCCCGACAAAAAGGAAAAATATCTACTTCAAAGTTTCATGGGAAAGGCAATAAATATGGATAAGCTCCTAAATCCGAAAGAAGCCTACAAGCTTTATGATGACCTTATGGAAACATCTAATCCTTACCAAAGCCCATTCGGCAACACTACAATCTATAAACTTGATTTAGAAACGTTTAAAAGGATATTAAAATGAAAAAAGTTATTATCATTTCCGGGCCTACAGGCGTAGGCAAAAGCGATTTATCAATAGAACTTGCTAAGAAATTGAATGGAGAAATAATTTCCGCAGATTCTATGCAGATATATAGGAAAATGGATATAGGAACTGCAAAAATAAAAAAAGATGAAATGGATAATATAAATCATCATCTCATAGATATACTTGAGCCTGATGAAACTTATTCCGTACAAAATTTCAAAAACAGAGCATATGAACTAATAGAGGAAATAAGCCAAAAAGGAAAACTTCCAATAGTAGTAGGGGGGACGGGACTGTATATTGATGCCCTTATATATAACTACGACTTTACGGAAGTTAAGCCTAATCCTGAACTAAGAAGAGATTTAGAAGAAAAATTTATGAAAAATCCCAAAGATCTTTTAAATAAACTTCTTAATATAAATCCCAAGTATTCCTACCTTAATCTTTCAGACAAAAAAAAGATAATAAGAGCACTTGAAGTATATGAATTATCCGGAAAAACATTGGAATTTGAAAGAAAAAACAACAATGACAAATACGATTTCCTGCTTTATGTTTTAACGGATGACAGACCTCTTCTTTATGATAAAATCAATAAAAGAGTTGATATTATGATAAATAATGGGCTTTTAGATGAGGTAAGAGCTCTTTTAGATTCAGGTATAAATCCTGACAGTCAATCTATGAAAGCAATAGGTTACAGGCAAATAATTGATTTCCTTAAGGGAGATATGGATCTTGAAAGTGCTATAGAAAAAATCAAACAGGATTCAAGACATTATGCTAAGAGACAGCTAACTTGGTATAGAAGAAATCCTTACAGCAGATGGCTGGATAAATCTATTATGAGCCGGGAAGAAATTCTTAATAAAATTATAGAGGAGTATAATGAACTTTGAATTTTTAAATATAAATTATGCTATTTCAAAAGAAGTTTTTGATTTGGTGGAAAAGGCGGACAAAGAATTAGAAAAATATTTTTCAGTTTACAAGGATATAAGAGAGCATAATCAAATCAAAATCCTTAATGCTTTCAGAAAAAATCAATTGTCTCAGAGTGATTTAACCTATACTACAGGTTACGGCTACGGGGACAGCGGCAGAGATAAGACGGAAAAAATATTTGCTCATGTCTTCGGTACTGAAGACGCCCTTGTAAGACCTGCCATAACTTCAGGTACCCATGCTCTTGCCATCACATTAAACGCCGTCCTTCAATATGGCGATAAAATGTTAAGTATTACAGATGACCCTTATGATACCCTTTTGGAAGTTATAGGCATTAAGGGAAATGAATACGGCAACCTTATTTCCAAAGGTATTAAATATGCATCTTTATCACTTAAGGATAACAAGATACAATTAGATAAAATCAAAGACCTCCTAAGTGATGATGTAAAGCTTATTTATATACAGAGATCAACAGGTTACGGTTTAAAAAGGGCTCTTACCATAGGAGAAATTGAAGAAGCCATAAGCTATGTAAAATCAATAAATCCAAAACTTCTTGTTATGGTTGACAACTGTTATGGAGAATTTACGGACTATAAAGAACCTACTCAGGTTGGGGCGGATATAGCCGTGGGCTCTTTAATCAAAAATCCGGGTGGAGGAATAGCCCTTTCAGGAGGATATATAGTATCAAACTATGAAATAATAAAAATGGTATCAAATCAATTATTTGCACCCGGCATAGGTAAGGAAACAGGGCTTACCTTTGATACAACCAGGGGGACTCTTCAAGGCCTGTATTTTGCTCCTCATGTGACAAATCAAGCCATTCGTGCAGCCCTTCTTTTCGCAAAAGTGTTTTCAGATCTATCATATGACATATATCCAAAACTTAATGATAAAAGGTCGGATATCATCCAAGCCATAGTCTTTAATGATCCCGATAAGCTTATAGCCTTTGTACAAGGGGTACAAAAGGCCTCCACTGTCGGAGCCCATGTAACTCCCATGCCCTGGGATATGCCGGGCTACAGCGACCAGGTAATCATGGCAGCAGGCGGTTTTGTTGACGGCTCCTCAATAGAGATATCAGCAGACGGTCCCTTGAGATCTCCTTATGTAGCCTATTATCAGGGATCCTTAGTATACGAGCAAGCCAAATTAGGTTGTATGTGTGCCTTGCAAAATTTAAAAGATAGAGGATTAGCATAAAAATCTAAAATATGAATTATTAATTATACTGATTTTTTTTAATTGAAGCAAAAAGCAATTTTAAAAAATCAGTTTTTTTTATTGATTTATATGAATGTTATTAATATAATATACTCATAGAGTGTGTTATTATAATTTTAAAATTATGTTTATAAAATTTTCAAAATATCAGAGGTTGCTATGGGAAAATTAGAAATTATAAATATCAATAAAAGTTTTTCTAAAAAGAAAGTACTTCAAAATGTTAATCTTAAAATTGAAAAACCGGGAATTTATGCTCTTGTTGGTCCAAACGGCTGCGGTAAAACAACCTTATTTAATGTAATAGTAAATTTACTCAAAGCCGATAGCGGAAGTATATTTATTAATGGAATAGCCAATAATAAGTCCGAAATTTTTAATTATTTATCTATATTAAAGGATAATACCGTCTTATATCCTTACTTAACAGGTTTAGATCACTTAAATTTTATAAAAAATGTTCATAAATTAAAGAAAGAAAAGATTGATGATGTAATTAGCTATCTAAATATTTCAAGCTATATCAATGATAGGATAGATTCCTATTCTTTAGGTATGAAACAAAAATTGCTTATAGCAATGATATTTCTTGCAGATACGGATATAATGATTTTAGATGAACCCTTAAACGGGCTTGATCCGTCATCAATATTGGAATTTAGAGATATTTTGAAAGATTTAGAAAATAAAGGAAAAATAATCCTAATTTCAAGTCACTCTTTAGCTGAACTTGATTACATAACAGATAATATTATATTTCTTAAAAATGGAGAACTTATTTTTGACTCAAAAGAAAACGGAATTTCCGGAGCTGAGGAAAGGTATAGAAAGATATTTTTTGAATAGGGGAAAATGTTATGCTAAAATTTGAATTAAAAAAACTCTATAAAAATAAACTCATATTTCTTACTATAATTTTGGCTATAATTTTGGCTTTATATAATTTTTTCAACATTAAGAGTAAATTAAAAATTTCAGATATGGATAATACTTATGTAAATATAAGATATATTTATTTTAAGCAATCTGATTTAAAAGACAAAGTAGCTAAGAATGATAAAAAACTTGCAGCACGTATGGAGGACTATCTTAATAAAATTTCCAATATACAAAATCAAGAGTATAAGGATTCCAAAAGCTATTTAGAAAATAACATAAAACTTGCTAATTTATATAAAGACTATTTTTCCGACATTAAAGAAGCAGATGTCACAAATCAGGAACTTGATTCTGTAAAGTGGACCGAAATTGAAGCTTCTCACTATTTAAATAATAAAATTAACTATGATAACAATCCTTTTACTGTTAACAGTGATAAAATAATAAGATTGGGTATAAATGACTTTTTCTCTTTTATTCCCTTGGTTTTTTTCGCCTTAATGGGTGCTTTTTCTCTGTCTAAAGAATATGAAGGCGGCACCATTATCTCATCTTTTACCAGTCCTCAGAGCAGATCCCAAATACTGCTTGCTAAATTTTTAAGTTTATTTACCTTAGTTTTTATCTATATTCTTACAATCATTGTTGCCAATGTTATTATATTGAAAATAAATGCTTATAATTTTGAAAGTCTATCCTATATAAAAAGAATTTTAGGATACGGCTTCTCCTATATAAATACTTATCAAATATTTGCACGTTCTATACTCCTGTTTGTAGTATTCGCATTTTTTACAATAACTTTTTCACTATTATTGGCAAGCTTTACTAAAAATACATCAGCAACCATACTTGGCATCACTATGTTATTTATCGGCTCATACTTACTGTACAAATCAAACTTATTAGAAAATTTCAATTTTTTTTCCTTATTGGATTATAATAAATCCCTTTTAGGATCTATTTCTTATGGGAATTTTCTAAGAATAGGTTTTGACTATCCTACAATAGTTTATGCCTTAAATAAAAAATATCATATCTTGTATATACTATTTGGATTAATTTGTATACTATCTTCTTTAGCCCTAATAAATGGAGAATATATCTTAAAATCAGAAAAAACTAAACCTATAAAAAACTTCAATTTGAATAAATTCACTCAAGCAAAAGTTTTAATGTCAAGTCCAAAAACCTTTATTTTAATATCGATAACGGCTCTTTTAATTCTTCCAACTTTTGGACTGTATATAAATGATAAAAATATAAAATTTAATAAGGAAAATAATAATTCTGAATTAAAAGACATAAAAATTCAAATAGATAACATAAAAGAAAATCCTACCATATCTACCGGATATGACCTAAGTGAAGCTGAAGAAACTGCTAAATACTTAGAAGAAGAAGTTATGTATTACAAATCTCGAGAATCCGGGAAATTTTATGATATACAGTTAAAACTTCAAAACAGCTTCTTAAGGCTTGGAGGATTCATACGTGAAGGAGCAAACAAATTTAAAGATGGTTTAATGTCTAAAATCGGAGAAAAAATCAGTAAAGACAGGCTTAAATTACTCAAAGAAAAAAATATCAGCCCTATTTATAATACCGGTGTATTTGTCTCCTCATATGATAGATTTTCAGACAGTTCCCAAAAAAGCTACTATCTTATGAATCAAACCCCTACAAATTCATCAGGTTTATATTCAATATTCAGGGTGAATGAAATATATAAATTTAATTATTTGATACTTGGATTTTTTGTACTTTTTTTCTTTAAATCATGGACATATGAGAAGGAAAAAGCCAACAATCTTTATCTGATATTTACAAAACCTGTGAAAAGACAAAAATATCATCTATTAATAATAAAAAACCAAATTAAAAACATAGGCGCTTTTTTACTCTTCTTCTACTTACTTTTCCTATTAATATCAAGTATAGTAGGAGGAATAGGGGATTATAATTTTCCAATAGTTAAATATCTGGGTCTAAGTCCGGATAAATACTCCTCTATAATTAAACAGGAAAACTATTATACATTTATGAACCTATCCACTTATATCATAAAATACCTATCCCTTTTATTTTTAGGAGCTGTATTTTTAGCCTCTTTATCAAATATTATAAGCATATTTGTTAAAACGGGATTACGACTTTATATAAGCCTTATTGCAATATTAGCTTTTGGATTTTTATTAATAAATATATTAAATATACCTATATTAAAAGCATTACTGCCATTTGCTTACCTCGATGCCCATAATTTAGCAAGTAATGCTACAATAATAATATATGAAAATAGCAAAATGACCTGCTTTATGGGAAGCTTAGTATTGATAATATGGTCAATTATACTTAATCTTTTCTGTATAGGTAAACTTGACATTGAATAGGGAGGCTGTTATGAAGGCAAAATATTATCTTTTAAATGCAGGATTAATAATATTACTTATTTTGACATATACCTTTTACAACAATACTGATCCAAAGGTTAAAAATACGAAATCCGAAATAAGTCCTGAAGAAAAAATCCTTGAGTTGAAAGATCAAATATCAGTAAATAATGATCCTATTACATCAAGTATAACGATTGAATCAAAAACGGAAACAGTTCCAAAAGAACTGGTTTATGTTATGTTCAATAAATCTTTAAACCAATACTATCAAGGTATACTTTATAATAAAGGCGCAATCTACAATGAAGAAAGTAAAAGTTTTGAAATAAAATATAAGGGAAATTTAATTTCAACCGATAAAACTATCTCAAAAAACAAGTATCCATACATCTATTTTGAACAAATTAAGTATATAAATAACCAAACCGAACTTGATGCTTTGAAAGCAGAAGGTCCGATTGAATGGTCAATTTCCTTTGCAAATAATACATATAAAGGGACCTTGAAAATAGTAAACTCAAATGAAACCTCTGTAACCTATGGAGGATATTTAAAAATGGAATAAGGAACTGAAATAAGCCCTAAAGGATAATATATCACTTAGGGCTTATACATTTAATTATAAGCAAGCTTTAACGCCTTTCTCAAAATTTCAAACTTTATAGATCCAAACTCTTCCAACTCTCCATCTATATTACCTAAAATTTTCTTTCCTTCATCAGGGAAAATCTCCCCGGAAACAACATCAAATAAGGATATTTCCTTAATATTTTCATGCTTTCCGGCCTTATATTTGGGAAGTAAATAAAGAAATCTTAAAAATGGAGGATTTTTTACCATGCTATACTGTAAAATACCATCATCCACCTCTCCAAAAGGAGATGGCTGAAATCCGCCACCAAAATATCTGCCATTACAAATTGCACTAAGGACATATGAAGAATTTCCTGAAATATAAGTCCCATCAACCCCTTTGAGCTTATAAGAATAACTTATAGGCCTAATCTTATGTAGAGTAAGCAAAACTCCTAAAATAAAAGATAAACTCTTTAATTTCGGATATTTATTTTTTATATCAAGTGCAATTTCCCATAGGGGAAATATGTAGGACGTAAAAAACCAGAGACAAATATTTCTAAATGTCTCTGGTATAAAGTCCAACTTTTTGGGGTCACCTTAATTAAAAGCTTTAATTTAGATAAATTTACTCAAGCTAAAACTTTAAATGCAATCCCTAAGTC
>JAEXBH010000068.1 GCA_023394215.1 Bacillota bacterium
TTGTGCTCCAATATTTGTACTAATCCAATTTTTTATAAGAACACTTTATCTTATAATTCCCAAAAGATGAGTAATTCTCTTTGTAATCTTTGGCAAAAGTGAATTTCCGTTGTTGTAGAGATTAAGGGATAAGTGGAATAGCAAGCATAGGAAAGGGGTACCCTTTCCGTAAAAAATCTCTATTTTCCGCAGTTCCGGCGATAGAGATTTTGCTTGTACCCTCGCAGGCTAAAACCTGCTGGGGCAGACCCTTGGGAAGTGTCTCAAACCCTCTACGAAAACAGAAAGGAAATTCACTAATGAATAACAGAAAAAGAAATGTGCAGATTAAATTTCGTGTTACGGAAGAAGAACGCAGCTTAATTGAAGAAAAAATGAAACAGGTGATTGACAAGTGCGGTGTAATAGTTTCCTATTGTTGACGGGGCATTGAAAAGCACCGCCTTTAGATACTGCTTGATATTTCTTACCTTTGTGGTGTTTTCCTGCATACAGTCAAGGACAAACTCAATATGGCTGCTGTTAAGCTTCATGAATTTTGCCTTTACAAGCTCCGCCGGGTATTCATCACCTGCAATTAAGATGTGCTTTCTTTTGCTGCATACGGTTTCAAGAATGAGGTCAAGGATTTCATCAATTCGATCACGGTCAAGGCGTTTTGCGTTTATGAGGTGTTCATACTCGATATTGTCCTTGATAATTTCCTCATAGATTTTGTATGCGTCTTTCTCATCCGTTCCCTTCTTTTCCGGTAATGACTTCTCCAAAGGAGAGGGGTCAGGAGAAAGGATAGGAATGGAATCGGTATTTAATCCATCTTTATTTTTTTCTTCTTTTTTTGATAGATCCGTATTTTGTATATCTTTATTTAATTGCATTGGATTTTCCGATGTCGGATTATCCGCTTTCGGTTTTTCCAATACCGGCTGGTCTAATACCGGACTTTGCGGTTGCTCATAAATGGTATAGGTAATGGCGGTCATTTTCCCTTTTTCATCTCTGCCTTGCGTTCTCGTGATATATCCCGCTTTTTCAAGTTCTAAAACTGCTGTACGAATAGCATCGATACTTTCCTTGTTGATATGGGATAATCCTGCAAGGGTATAGTCCCAGTTTTCCGGAAGCGACAGCATTTGAGAAAGTAAGCCTTTCGCTTTTAGTGTCAGTTCCTTGTTTCGCAGGTGGTGATTGCTCATGACGGTATAGCCCCTGTTTTTCTCTACTCTGAAAACTGCCATGATTTCTGCTCCTTTCGTTTTTTATTTGTTACGCAGTTAAAGGGAGATTTTGAAAGAAAAGGTATATTCCCCTTGCTTTGTCAAAACCGCCCTCTGAAAGCCTTATATTTCAAGCCTGTATATGCCTCAACTTCGTAACATTGGCATGAAAAAAGCGGTGTCCTTATGCTTCCTTTGACGGAAGCGAAAGATCACCGCTTTTACGATTTCCTATTTAATTTTGATCCCTGCAACATACCTTTTGTATCTGTGGTAAAATACTTTTATCTGCAAGAGTTTTTACAGCACATCAAGGCTTTTTCCTCAAAAGTAGTAAATTGGTAGTAAATTCAACTTGTTCTCTTGCAAATATCCCTGTATTTCAATGGGTTTGAGGGTTAATTATTAAAGTTTATTATACACATTGTCGATAAAGAGCGTGCTTTTTTATGAAATTTTTATAAATTTCCATAATTTAATTACTTATTTACATCATAGCCTATAAGCATGGAGTTTTTTATAAGCACCGGTCTTAATGCCATATATATGATGTTGGCAAAGATTACGGTTGTGATGGCGTTGAAGAAAGTGACGCCTGCACTAAGTTTTGCAAGGATTTTTGCCATGCTGGCAGGTTGCCCAAGGATATATATTTTGTAAAAGTATCCTACAAATGGATCGGCAAATACGTTGAAAGCCATTCCAGCTACGGATGCTATAAGGGCGTATTTCATGATATATTTTTTGTCATTTGTTTGATTTATTTTTGCATACTTATGGGCTATTGTGCCTATAATTAAGCCTATACATAATTTTAGGACGAAGGTTTTCGGAGCTACCAAGATATAGACCGGGTCCATAATATCGGCAATTGTCATGCCTATCGCTCCGGCAAGACCACCATATAAGCCTCCCAAAAGAAGGGCTGCCAATACTAAAAATATATTTCCGAAATGTACGGAAGTGGCATCACCTCCGGGAACGGGTATTTTAATTTGTAAAAATGTAAATGTAACAAAACATAGGGCAGCAAGTATAGCTGTTTGGGTAAGTTTATTTATTTTTTCATTTTTCATAATTTTACCTCCAAGAATTAAAATTTCAGACATACTTAAAATTGTAGACCCTAAAGGTATAAAAGTCAATCTTGAAGATGTGTTATGAAAATGTCACTGAAAACTTTATTTTGTTAAAAATTATTAATATAGTACCCGGTTTGTTGTAATTTAAGTCAGCAAAATTTTGGAACCGTTTACATACCGACGTTTTCATAATATAATAAGTTCAAAATTAGTCAAAGGAGAACAAAATGAGAAGTCAGTTAAGAAAAGTTATATCTCTTTTATTGGTCTTTGCCATGCTTATAGGCCTATTACCTGTAAATATGCTTAAGGCAAAGGCTGAAGCCGTGACTCCTGTTACGGAAAATGGTCTTACAATATTTTCTTATAAAGGAGATGTAAATACACAAAGGGTTGCTTTAGCAGGAACTATGAATTCGTGGAATACGGATAGCATCCTTTTGGAAAAGGGAGAAAATAATATTTTTACCACAAGGCAAAAATTGTTGCCCGGCAGCTATCAGTATAAGTTTATTATTGATGGGAAATGGATGGATGGAGAAAACTTAACTTATGTTGTTCAAGGCCTTAAGATTAAGGCACAGGATAATGTTGAAGTAGGCTCTTCTTTGATTTTATCTGCTGTGAACGTGGATGGGGAAGCTAATGAAACAGGAGTAAATCCTACTTATTCTTTGAAAGAAGCTGTTAGCGGAGTAAGTATTGAAGGAAATAAATTAGTTGTTTCAAGGGAAGCTGCTGCAGGGAAAGTTGTAGTTGTTGCCGACTATAATGGAAGTAGGGCTGAAAAAGAGATTACGATTCAGTCTCAAATGTATGAGTATATTATTAATTACAAAAGAAATGACGGAAAGCATATGTCTTGGGATATGTGGATTTTCGGTGATGGGCTTGACGGGTCGGCATATAAGTTTACAAGCGAGGTAAATGGTTATGCTCAGGCAAGGATTAAGCTTGCTCTTAAGGAAATTTCCGTGATTACAAGGCCTGGAGACTGGACTACGCAGGATGCTACTAAAAAGGTAGGCGTGAGAAATGGAAATTCCGTTGAAGTATGGCTTGTAGCCGGAGATGAAAATGTATACTATGAAAATCCTGATAATCATGAAGCCCCTAAGGCAAGGCAGATTCAGGTAAACTATAAAAGGCCTGAGGCGGATTATGAAGGATGGAACTTATGGATTTGGTCATCAGGGCTTTCTGACGGAAGGCAGGATTTCAAAAACGGGGTAGCAAACTTTCCTATTTCCAAGGATGCTACAAATGTAGGTTTTATTGTCAGAAAATCAATTCCTGGTAATGATTGGGCTGAAAG
>JAEXBH010000098.1 GCA_023394215.1 Bacillota bacterium
GTCTTAAGGTTGTAAATCCTCAGGAAGCTGTAGTTTTAACACTTTTCGGAAAGTATACAGGGACTTTGAAAAGTCCGGGATTTTATTATGTGAATCCTTTTTCAACCAGTGTAAATCCTGCTGCAAAAACTAAACTTAGCCAAAGCGGAGACGTTAAGACTAAACTTGGTGAAGCGGGTGCTGAAATCCTAAGTAAAAAGATTTCTTTGAAGGCATCTACTTTAAACAACAGCAGGCAAAAGGTAAATGATTATTTGGGAAATCCTGTGGATATAGGAGTTGCCGTTATATGGAGGGTAACAGATACTGCCAAAGCTGTATTTAATGTTGACAATTATAAGGAGTATTTATCTATTCAAAGTGACTCGGCTGTGAGAAACATAGTTAGACTTTATCCTTATGATGTGGCTGAAAATGTTGATACTACGGGAGATGGGGAACCTGATGAAGGAAGTTTGAGAGGATCGAGTAAGATAGTTGCTGAGAGAATAAGGGAAGAAATTCAAAAGAAAGTTGAATATGCCGGCTTGGAAATTATAGAAGCTAAGATTACTTATTTAGCTTATGCCCAAGAAATAGCCGCTGTCATGCTTCAAAGACAACAGGCTACAGCTATAATAGACGCAAGGAAAATGATTGTTGACGGGGCTGTAGGTATTGTTCAAATGGCTTTGGAAAGGCTTAACGAAAATGATGTAGTTGATTTGGACGAAGAGAGAAAGGCTCAAATGGTTTCAAATTTACTGGTTGTTTTGTGCAGCGGATCTGAAGTATCGCCTGTAATAAATTCAGGCAGTTTGTATTAGTGGCAGCAAAAAAACAAGTGCCTTTACGAATTTCGGAGAAATTATATAATGCCTTGGCTTCATGGGCTGAGGATGATTTCAGATCTATTAATGGGCAGATAGAGTATTTATTGACTGAATGTGTAAGGCAAAGGAAGAAAAACGGGAAATATATATCAGAGGAAATAGACAAGCCGTTTGATATAGATATAGAATAAATTATCAATTGTTTTATGTAAGTTAATCTTTTATATAAGGAGAAAAATATGATTAAAGTTGAAGGTGTTACTAAAAAATTTGCCAATAAATTAGCCGTAGATAAGGTGAGTTTTGAGGTCAGGGATGGTGAAATATTTGGATTTTTAGGACCGAATGGAGCGGGCAAGACAACTACTATTAAGATGATAGTAGGACTGCTTTTGCCGGATCAGGGAGAAATAAGTCTTTCAGGTATAGATGTTTTAAGGGACAATTATGAGTCTAAGAAAAGACTTGCTTATGTACCTGACAATCCGGATTTGTATGATAATATGACAGCTGAGCAATTTATTTCTTTCATTGCAAATATATTTAATGTGAGCAAGGAAGACAGGATTGAAAGAACTCAAAAATATGCAAGATTGTTTGAAATAGAGAATAGTTTGCAAGACTATTTATCAGGATTTTCTCATGGTATGAAACAAAAAATTGCATTAATTTCCGCCTTGGTACACGATCCGGATGTTCTGATCTTGGATGAACCTATGGTAGGGTTGGATCCTAAGAGTTCTTATAACCTTAAGGAAATTATGAGACAAAGATGTAATGAAGGAAAATCAGTCTTTTTCTCAACTCATGTAATGGAAGTTGCTGAAAAACTATGTGACAGACTGGCAATTATCAAAGATGGAAAAATTGTTGCAATGGGAACTATAGACGATATAAGAAAACAAGCTAATGATTCAGGCAGCTTGGAAAAGATTTTCTTGGAGTTGACAGAATGAGAACACTTAAATATTTATTATTAAAGGATATGGGCTTGTACGGTTTTAACATTTTTGCAAGTCTTAGGGACAGAAAGAGGAGAAGCAAGCTTTTGGTCGCTCTGGTGGCTATAGTTGTACTTGCTGTTTACAGTATATTGTTTACAAAGGTATTTTTGGGAAGCTTTGATACTTTCAAATCTTTGGGGATGGCGGATTCCTTCCTTATGGCAGGATATTTTGTATATTTAATCTTGTTGCTTTTTATGTCGGGTACCATTATCATTTCAAAAATATATTTTTCAAATGATATTACAACCCTTCTACCGCTTCCTATAAAGTCTCAAACCCTTATGATATCCAATGTGGCAATATCAAGTATAATGGGGATAGTTTATTCCTTATTTTATACAGTGCCTGTTATTTTGAAATACGGTTCAGGGATGAATCAAGGGATAGAGTATTATATATTTGCCTTTATTTCTCTTGTGACCATGACAGTTATAACAAATTCATTAGTTGCCTTTGTTATAGTACTTGTAATGAGCTATGTAAATAAATTTGCCTCAGCTAAAAAGATTCTGCAATTTTTCGGTATGCTTTTGACCATAGTTTTTTCCTTGGGGATAAATTTTATGATTCAAAAGTTTATGACTGAAAACGGTGGATTTAATCAAAATATGTTTATCAATGCCACAAATGGCTTGGTAGAGCAGATGTATAGCATTTTCCCACCTTTGAGGATTGTAAATCTTAGTTTGACAAGTCCTACAATTACGGAGAAGATATTTTACCTTTTATTACAAATAGTACTTACCATAGCTATAGTTTTTATATCTGCAAATGTTGGAAGCAAGCTTATGATAAAGGGTATACTTCTTAATAAGGTGGTTGCCGTAAAAAAGAAGAAAGGAAAGAGTATTAAGTTGGGACAAAAGTCAACTTTTGCCTCCCTTATATCTAAAGAGTTTAACACGATTTTCAGAAATCCGGCTTATGCTTTTAATACTCTGGGTGTAGGTTTGATACTTCCTTTAGCTTTGATGATTCCTTTTTTGGCAAAAAATGATATGGGAAATATAAACTTTAGTGAAATTAAGATGTATTTGGATATGTTTATAGAAGAGACTGTTGGCGAAATACCTATATACTTTGCTTCGGGATTGCTTTTATCGCTTTTTTTCACAGCTACAGCCTGTGCTGCGACAACATCAATTACCAGAGAGGGTAATAGGATTTGGTTGATGCAATCTTTGCCTATTAAGGCTAAAGAACAGATAAGTGCAAGGATAGTTTCCAGTATGATCTTATCATTTTTGACAGTTTTGCCTACATTTTTGCTTATAGCATTCTTTTTGAAATTCGGAATTAAATTTTTCCTTGTAGCTATGGTTGCAAACCTTGTAGCGTCATTCTTTATCTCTTCTGTAGGACTTTTTGTTGATATACTTAGACCTAAACTTGATTGGAGGACGCCTCAAGAAGCTATGAAGCAAAATTTAAATGTCTTTATACTTACAATTATCAATTTTATGATAATAGGAGGATTGATTTATTTAGGACTTAAGCTAATCAGTTTTGAAAATAATTCCTTTATATATTATACAGCTGCAGTTTCAGCTATTTTATTGGTACTTTCTTTTGTTATAAATCTATTATCCGTAAAGAATTTGGATAGTAAGTTAAGAAAATATTAATAAAGGATTTAAGTAAAAAAGTAATTTTTAAGTATATGAAAAAATTATTGTTGAAAGCAATGATAGGGGCCGGCAAATTTGATTTGCCGGTTTCTTAGTTAGTTAGACCTAACACTGATAAATAGATATCAACTTTAAGAATTTTATGCTATAATGTAGAAAAGTGACGGAGGAAATGAAATGAAAATTAAAATTTGTATGGGAACAAATTGTGTTGTTAACGGCGCTATGGACCTTTATGATCAAATAGAAAGCCTAAACGAACTTATAGAAGAAAATCCTGAGGCTTATAAAGTTGAAAGTTTGGAGCTTGAAGCTGTAAGCTGTACAAAAGATTGTAAAACTGAAACTCATAAGCAATGTGTGGTTTACATAGATGAAAAGCCTGTAAAGTTGGAGGCAAGATATCTTGTAGAGCATATAATGGATTTAATAAGGAAGGATTAATAGATGAAGGAAACTTATTCGGATTTAGTGTACATAAGAAGGCGTGTTTTTGCCGAAGTGGCAAAGTTAGCATATGAGAATGCAAGCCTTGACGATATCAGAAAACTTCCTTTTGAAATACTGCCCGGGGAGGTTGCAAACTATAGGGACAGTATATTTAAAGAGAGGGCTGTAGTCACTGAAAGAATCAGGATGGCTATGGGTTTTAATGTTAGAAGCAGCAAAGAGTATACGACTATTACCGACGGCATGGAAGATTTAAATATGAAGAATGTGCATTTCGAGATGCCGCTTGTTAATGTTATTCCTTTTGCTTGTGCGGCATGTCCTACAAAGGCATATACTGTAACTGATAATTGCAGAAGATGCTTGGGACATCCCTGTGTTCATGTGTGCCCTGTGAATGCGGTTTCATTGGCTAAAGATAGAGCTGTTATAGATAAATCAAAGTGCATAAAGTGTGGAAGATGTAAGGAGGCATGCCCTTACAATGCTATAGTTATGTATGACAGACCTTGTGCAGCCGTATGTGGTGTAAATGCTATAGAAAGCGACGAACTTGGAAGGGCAAAGATAAACGACAGCAAGTGTGTATCTTGCGGCAGATGTATGACTGAATGTCCTTTCGGAGCTATTGCCGATAAGGGGCAGGTATATCAGTTATCAAAATCTTTAGCGGACAAGGAAGTTAATT
>JAEXBH010000138.1 GCA_023394215.1 Bacillota bacterium
CTATGGGGCAGGGTTGAAAAAAATGAGAATATAGTTTATATGCAGGGATCTCATATAAGGGTGAGCCAGTTGAAAAACAAAAAAGAAATAAAAGTGGATATAGATGGGGATATAGGACCTTGTCTGCCGATAGATATAAGGATACCGGAAGATAAGGTAGAGCTTTATTTATCAAAATATACTAAAGAAGAAAATCTATGATTGGGATCATAGATTTTTTTAATTAAGGCTATAAATAAAAGCTATGCCACATGATTTAATCATGACGGCATAGCTTTTATATCTTTACTTTCTCATTAAATAATTAAATGCTCCCAAGGCTGCTGTTGCGCCGCTTCCTTGGGCTATTACTATTTGCTTGAAAGGGGTATTGGCACAGTCGCCGGCAGCGAAAAGACCATCTATTTTAGTGGCTCCATGGCTATCTACTATGATTTCACCCATTCTTGTTTTTTCTACCTTGTCCGATAAGAATTCGGTATTCGGTACAAGACCGACTTGGATAAAGCATCCGTCTATTTCTCTTGTATAGCTTTGACCGGTATTTCTGTCGGTGTAGCTTATGGATCTAAGTTTTTTATCTCCATTTAGGGATGTGGTTTGGGCACTTGTGATGATTTCTACGTTTGGAAGAGATCTAAGTCTTTCCTGTAGGACATCATCAGCCTTAAGGCTATCCATAAATTCAAAAACCACTACTTCTTTAGCTAAGGATGCAAGGTCAATTGCAGACTCTATTCCGGAGTTTCCACCTCCTATTACAGCAACTTTTTTATCCCTGAATAGGGGACCGTCACAGTGGGTACAGTAGGCTATACCCTTATTTCTGAATTCAAGTTCTCCTGGTATTCCTAAAAGTCTCCACCTTGCCCCTGTGGCAACAATTACGGTCTTTGCACTAAGATTTCCGCCCTTGTTAAGTTTAAGGGTAAGTGGGCTTTTTTCTATAATTTCCTCAACCATATAGCCTTCAAAAATATCTACATTGTAGGATTTTACATGCTCTTTGACCTGTTCCATGTATTTTGGACCTTCTGTATAACTTTGGCCGGTAATGTTTTCTATACCAAGAGTTTCCTTTACTTGCCCTCCGAAACGGTCACAGACAAGTCCTGTGTTGAAGCCCTTTCTGGCAGCATAAATTGCGGCGGTTGAAGCTGCAGGACCGCCACCTATGATTAATACATCAAAGGTTGGAGTATCTGATAAGTCTTTTTCTTCATTTTTTACAAGCCTATCAAGGATTTCATCTAAAGAGGTTTTTCCCGCCATAAATTCTTCTCCGTTCAAAAAGACGGAAGGTACGGCAAGAACTGAACGATCTTCAACTAAGTCTTTGAAAGTACCGCCTTCAATCATAGTGTGTGAAATCTTCGGATTTAAAACTGCCATTATATTTAATGCTTGTACCACGTCCGGACAATTATGACATGTTAAGCTTACAATTGTTTCAATATTTAAGTTTTCATTGATTAACTTAATTTTTTCAGTCTGCTCATCACTGATTTTTGGGGCTCTTCCGCCTACTTGCAGTAGGGCAAGGACAAAGGATTCAAATTCGTGACCAAGCGGAATGCCGGCAAAAATTATTCTTTTATCATGCTCATTTTCTCTTGAAATAGAGAAGGAGGGCGTAAGAGTAAGTTCTTTGTATTCCAGACTTATTTTATCTGAAAGAAAAGCAACTTCTTCGGCAAAAGCCTTCATATCAAGAGCTTCCTCACTTGTATCCAGACTTAGGGATAAAGTAAGGGGATTTTCAAGTAAGCTTAGGTATTGCGCTAA
This sequence comes from Bacillota bacterium, assembly GCA_023394215.1. Lineage (GTDB taxonomy): Bacteria > Bacillota > Clostridia > Tissierellales > Peptoniphilaceae > JAUMWX01. The sequence goes on from JAEXBH010000138.1 coordinate 1,786, forward strand.
TTGAGTTTTTAAGCTTTCTCCCAATATCATGATCAGATTTTACCTACTAAGTTTAGGCCAGGAGTAAGTGTTTGACCGGATTTTCTCCATTTTGCAGGGCAAACTTGACCCGGATTTTTTCTGACAAATTGAGCAGCCCTTATTTTATCTATTAGTGAAGATGCGTCTCTGCCTATGCCGTCCGCATTGATTTCCAAAGCTTGTACAACCCCATCCGGATCTATTATGAAAGTACCTCTTTGAGCAAGTCCTGTTTCTTCATTTAATATTTCAAAAGCTTTTGAAATCGCATGGCTCGGATCGCCAATCATTTTGTATTGGATTTTGCTTATAGCTTCTGAATGATCATGCCAAGCCTTGTGTGTAAAGTGTGTGTCACATGAAACGGAGTAGACTTCCGTATCCAACTCTTTTAATCTTTCGTATTGTTCTTGAAGATCTTCAAGTTCTGTAGGGCATACAAAGGTAAAATCTGCTGGATAAAAGCATAGTACTGACCATTTTCCTCTCAAATCCTTATCTGTAAGGCTTACAAATTCTTCTGTTGCAGGATCGTAAGCATCTGCTCTGAATTCTAATATTTCTTTTCCTACTAATGACATAAAGTCCTCCTTATAAAATAAATTTTAATCTGTTAATGTAAAACATTACACATAGTATATACCCAAAGTAAGTTTAAAATAACTAACATTTTTGTTCCTAAATTTTTTATTAAAAGATTAAAATTTAAAAGGCAATGTGCAAATAGCACACTGCCTGTAAATTATAGTTCCTTAATATTTATTACCTGATTAATTTTCAATTTAGAATAAGAAAATTTTATTTTTGAACCAGCTTTTATGAAAGGTAGTTTTTCTGAGATGCTTATGCTTGTTACATAGATATTTTCATCACCTTCAAGAGTGAAATAGTAATGGGTATTTCCGTCTATAACAACTTCTTTTATATCCTCGATAGTTCCCGAAGCCTCCAATATTTCGGCATCCTTTTTCTCCTCTATAGGGCTTGAGCCTGCTAAATGCTTGTTAAGTGCTTCCTGAACGGTATTTCCTATTGATACATTTTGATAATTTTCTGCATCTATAAAGGCATAGTTTTTAATCAGTCCGGCATTATCCTTGAGTGAAAGGAAATAGGTCGGATGATTTTTTATATTTAAAAGAAGGGGAAATGTTGCAACATATTTTTTCTCTTGAACCGCCCCTTGAGCTGATTCCATAGCTGATGATTCTTCAGCTGAAGAAATAGCGTAAAATTTGGTTTCCTTAGTTCTCAAATTGCTTAGAATAAAACCTACATTTGATCTATCGCTGGCAACCGATGTGTAACCTGTGTATAGGTAAACATCATCTTTCAGTGCAAGATAGTTGTAGCCGCTTGTAGTTTTTAAAACATTTTTTTGTCCCAATATGGAATTGAAATATCCGCCCTGATATAAACCGTTCCAATCAAGCTGCTCAATAATATCATCTGAATAGTAAATCCTGTCAATCCAAGAAGGGGCTTCTTCTATGGAATACTTGGTGTGGGCACCGTTTGAGGCGTTTATGGTGATAACTCCGTTTACGTCCAAGGCTCCAAACCAGCCGACCTTGTTTTTATAGGTAGGGATTACCCAATAAGGATCCCCATTTTCATCTATTTCAAATTCTTCAGTTCCTAAGATTTCAAACGGATATTTTAATCTTGCATAAAGGGAAATATTTCTGAAAAGATAGTCACCTTTGGATATCTTTATTTTATTTTCAAGTTTTATCAGGTCCGCTTTACCGCTGACTATATCAACTTTTATATAACCCGGTATACCTTCTTTCATATTGAAAAGATATTTTAATATGCCGTTGTACTTAAGGGGAGTGACCCTTACCGGTTTATCGGCAAGATTGATTTGTGTATAGGTTTCATCTATATCAAATTGTGAAACCAAATCAAGAAGTTCTCCCATTTTTCTTGACCCTACCCTTATGGAACTTTCCCTGTCCAAAGTAGGGATTTTATCTACGGGAAGCTCTTCAACTTCTTTTGAGAAGCTTGCTTCTTCAATTTTGATAACATTGGCATAGTTTTTTGCATTAAATATCTTAAGGCTTGTAAGATTCAGCACTATAAAAATTATTATATAGGCGAAAAGAACTTTTCTTAAAATTTTATGAAATTTTATAGCTTTTCCACCGATAACTGTTATTATGAGTAAAATAATACCGAAGAAAATCCAGGTTTGTCTTGAATGTAGATTTATAGGTGGGAGAGTCACAAAGTAGTAAATAAGTACAAATGCTATTAGGGCGATAATTGTAGAGATTTTTTGTCCCTTTCTCAGATTTTTTGAGAATTTATCTTTGAAATTTTTAAGTTCGGCCTCCAAGTCAATTTTTATATTTTGTCCTTTAAAGTTTCCGTTAAATTGATTATCTTCCATTTTTCCTCCTTAAATGAAGTCTTCAGGTTTCAGTTCACCCAATACATACATGGTGAAACTTCCATTTGCAAGCAGATGCTCTTTATCGTCAAAGACTTTTACATCCATTACAATGGTTGTGCTTCCCTTGTGAATAATTTTTGCAATTCCTCGTAAAAAGCTTGTTTTAGCTGCCCTAATGAAATTTACGGATGAATTAAGTGTGACTGTTTTTTTTCCGTTTATGACAGCAAGGCTTCCCGAACAGTTGTCCATTAGGGTATATATTATGCCGCCGTGAACAAGTCCTAAGGGATTTAGGGTATTTTCGCCGGATTCCATTACTATTTCAAGGCTTTGGTCATCCAATATTTTAAGGTCATAGTCGTTCATGCTGACTATGCTCTTTCTTTTTTTCATATTTTCAATGATTAAATTTTTCATTCAGCCTCCTATTATTATTAACAAATAAATTATATAATAAAATGTGTCAAATTCAAAATGAGGTTTGATTATCCCGATTAGGGGTAAATTTAATTCATAGGAGGTAAATTATGACTATAATATTTGGGATTTTAGGTATATTTGTTTTATTTTTATTACTTAAATTATTGGCGCTATCGACAGCGATTATTTTAAAGCTTGTAGTTAACGGTATTTTAGGGCTTGTCCTTTTATACGTATTTAATTTTGTGGGCGGTGCTTTCGGCTTAACTCTTGAAATAAATACAATCAATGCCTTGGTAGCAGGATTTTTCGGAGTGCCCGGTATAGTTGTTTTACTTTTGTTAAAATAGTCTTATAGACTTATTGATATGGAGAATATTGAACAAAAGGGACGGTATGATAAAGCTTGCTTGATGGGACTTGCCATGTTTACCATGCTCATGGACCATATAGCTTATATATTTTTAGGAAATTCAAGTCATACTTTTATTTATACATTAATGAGATTGATAGGAAGATTGGCATTTCCTATCTATGCTTTTTTTATAAGCAGGGGATATTTTCAAACTAAAAATTTTAAAGCTTATATTTTTAGGCTTACTATGACAGCATTTTTAACGGAAGTTATTTTTGATTTGGCCTTGTTCGGAACTTTTTTCTATCCGGCATATCAGAATGTACTTTTTACATTTGTTCAGGCTTTGCTTATGATACATTTAATTGAAAGCAGTCATAATCAGTTTTTACAGATTTTTTACCTGGTATTTTTTTATTACTTATCAGGTGTGATAATGGCTGACTACGGTTTTATGGGGATTTTATTCATCTTCGGTTTTTACTTTGCTGAAGTATATAAGGAGAGAAAGTTTTTCTTTGGGCTTTTTGATTTTTATGGATTGATTTTTTCAAAGATTGTAAGCTTCTTTTTTGTTTTTTATTCGGGTAAAAGGGGAAGTGATAAAAAGATTTTAAATTACCTTTTTTATCCGGGACATTTATTAATTTTATATTTGATAAAAAGTTATATAATTTAATATAATTGATAATTTAATCAGGAGGAAATAGGGGTGAATATTGCAAAAATTTTAGGTATAAAATACCCGATTATTCAGGGAGGTATGGCAAGAATAGCCAGAGGAAAACTGGCTGCTGCAGTGTCTAATGCCGGAGGTTTGGGGCTTGTCGGAACAGGCGGTTTTACCTTTGACGAATTTAAGAAGGAAGTTGAAATAGCTTATAAGCTTATAAATAAGGATAAGTTTTTCGGTGTTAATATAGTTTTGGATGAGAAGGACATAGAGGAGAAAATTCAATTTACTTTGGATAAGAAAATTCCTTTTGTTACGATATCTGCGGGAAATCCTGCAAATTATGTAAAGAGATTTAAGGATGCAGGGGTTACAGTTTATTGTCTTGTAGGAAATTCAAAGATGGCTAAAAAGGTTGAGGATTTGGGAGCAGATGGAGCTATACTTGAAGGACTTGAATCAGGCGGACATATATCAAAAATTACCACTATGGCAGGGCTTATGGCGTGTGTTAATGCTGTAAATATACCGGTTGTTTCAGCCGGAGGTTATGCCAACGG
>JAEXBH010000159.1 GCA_023394215.1 Bacillota bacterium
ATCATCCCCTTTACAAATAGTTGAAGGTATTAAGAAGCTTGGATTCCAAGGGGTTGTAGAAGTATCTTTGGGGGCTGATATTACCACAATAAACGAAGCTAAGGAATATTTGCACAGGGTTCCTGAAGAAGTTCCTTTTATGGCTACTTCCTGTTGTAACTCTTGGTGGCTTATGGTTGAGAAGAATTTCCCCGGAGAATTTGCCTATATTTCTGACTCGGCTTCTCCTATGGTATATACTGCAAAGTATATCAAGGAAATTTCACCTAATGCCAAAATAACCTTTATAGGACCTTGTATATCAAAGAAGATAGAGGCTATGCGTGACGAGCTTAAGGGGCTTATAGACTATGTAATCACCTATGAAGAATTGATGGGTATGTTGCAAGCAAGACAGATAGAGCTTGGAGAATTGGAGGTAAGATCCGACGTCAGGTATTCTTCATCTCTTGGTAGAAATTATGCGGTAGCAAGCGGGGTAGCCGGGGCTGTGAAAGAAACCGCCATGAAACTTGATCCTACAAGAGATATAAAAATAGAGCATGCATCCACTCTTCAAGACTGTATGAAGATGATGAAACTTGCCAAGGCCGGTAAGTTAAACGGCTATCTTTTAGAGGGTATGGCCTGTCCCGGAGGGTGTGTAAACGGACCGGGATGTATGTCATCATCACCGAGAGTATTAAAAGATTTGAAGAAGTTTGTTGATGACGCTGAAGTTTATAATCCGCTTGACAATTTGAACATTTCAGATGAAATAAAGACGAGATAGTTAAAATATCTATTATAGGTTTATGACTTATAATAGATATTTTTTTAGCTTTAATATCTTGAAATAGGTATAAATGTAATATATAATATTCATATCAAAATTATTTGATATGAGGGAATATAAATGAATGTAGATTATGAAATAAGGTCAAAGATATTTAAAGCTTTTTGTGATCCGAAGCGATTGGAAATTTTAGAAATTTTGAAAAGCGGTGAACAATGTGCTTGTGTATTACTGACTCAATTGAAAATTACGCAATCCGGATTATCCTATCATATGAAAATTTTAATGGAATCTGAAATTGTTATCGGCAGGCAAGAAGGAAAATGGACTCACTATTGTATATCAAAAAGCGGTATAGATAGAGCAATTGAGTTGTTAGAAAATATAAAATGTTAAAAATTTTTAGTCATCTTTATGAAGATGACTAAAATAATGTTTTTTATATCAAATTTTTTTGATTTGATATTGGAGGAATATGAAGATAGTTAGAGAAATAGCCCTATTTATTCAAAATCAAATTTTAGCTATGGATTGGTTAAATGATTTAGTAGGAAATATATTGGTAAGTTTAGGAATTGATCTGAGCGGTAAACTTGGGGGGAGTTTGCAATTTTTTATTTATGATGTATTAAAGATAACAATCCTTTTATGTACCTTAATTTTTATAATTTCATATATACAGAGTTATTTTCCGCCGGAAAAGAGTAAAAAGATACTTGGAAAATTTAAAGGTACTAAGGCAAATATTATTGCGGCTTTATTGGGTACGGTAACTCCGTTTTGTTCCTGTTCTTCAATTCCCTTATTTATTGGCTTTAATTCAGCAGGACTGCCTATCGGAGTTACCTTTAGTTTTTTGATTTCTTCACCAATGGTGGATTTAGGGAGTTTATTACTTTTAGTAAGTATTTTTGGATTGAAAATAGGGATCGCCTATGTCATTTTAGGGCTTATTATTGCCGTTATAGGAGGGACTATCATTGAAAAATTAAAGCTTGAAAATCAAATCGAAGATTTTATTCTAACAATCCCGAAAGCTGTGGAGCTTGAAGAAAATGTAATTAAAAGGCGAGAAAGAATTTATTTTGCTAAAAATCAAGTCAAAGATACTTTTTTGAAGGTCTTTCCTTTTATTATTATAGGGGTCGGAATAGGGGCTTTGATTCATAATTGGATACCTGAATCATTCATAGAGAAAATATTGGGTGGAAATAATCCTTTTGGAGTTGTAATCGCTACTATTGTAGGGGTTCCTATGTATGCTGATATATTCGGTACGATACCTATTGCAGAAGCACTTTTATCCAAAGGTGCACTATTGGGTACTGTTTTAGCTTTTATGATGGGAGTTACTGCTTTGAGTCTACCGTCAATAATTATGCTAAGGAAGGCTGTTAAACCGAAGTTGTTGGCAATATTTGTCGGAATCTCTACAATCGGTATTATTATAGTGGGATATTTATTTAATATGTTTAGTTACTTATTCATTTAGGAGGATAAATTATGTTATTTGGGAGAAATAAACCTTGTTGTAATGTTAAATCTGACAGTGCAAAAGAAATTAAGGAAACGGGAATCTATGTTTTGGGTTCCGGCTGTAAAAAATGCAACGAATTAGAGGATAATATCAGATATTCTTTAAAAAAATTGGGGATAGATGAAGAAGTTTTTCATATTACAGACTTTGCTTTAATAGCTGCTATGGGGGTTATGTCAACACCCGCTTTAGTGATTGATAAAAAGCTTGTTAGTTATGGTAAAGTACTTTCTAAAGAAGAATGTGAAAATATTCTTGTGAAAGAGAGACTTTGATATGAGAAAAAGAGTAGCCTTTATTTGCGTTCACAATTCTTGTAGAAGTCAGATAGCAGAGGCAATAGCCAAAGAATATGGAAGGGATGTTATTGAAGCTTATTCTGCAGGAACGGAAGTTAAAAAATATATAAATCCTGATGCGGTTAGATTGATTAAATCGATATATAATATTGATATGGAGAAAGATCAAAAACCTAAATTGATTGAAGATATTCCAAAAGTTGAATATTTGATTACTATGGGTTGTAATGTTGTATGT
>JAEXBH010000168.1 GCA_023394215.1 Bacillota bacterium
GTCATCAACTGACGGCTTGGTAAGGGGAGATTTGGCTATAGATACGGGAGCACCTATCAGTGTTCCGGTCGGCAATGCTACTTTGGGAAGGCTTTTTAATGTATTGGGAGAAACTATAGATTTAAAAGAAGATTTAAATGATGTTGAAAAAGCTCCGATTCATAGAAATCCTCCTGCATTTGAAGACCAACAAACCGCTACGGAAATATTTGAAACAGGTATTAAGGTAATAGATCTTATAGCGCCCTATGCAAGAGGCGGTAAGATAGGCCTGTTTGGCGGAGCGGGTGTAGGTAAAACTGTTCTTATACAGGAACTTATAAACAATATAGCTAAGGAACATGGGGGACTTTCAGTTTTCGCCGGTGTAGGTGAAAGAACGAGAGAAGGAAATGATCTTTATAACGAAATGATAGAATCAGGGGTTATAAAAAATACTTCCTTGGTGTTCGGACAAATGAATGAGCCACCGGGAGCCAGGATGAGGGTAGCCCTAACCGGACTTACTATGGCGGAATATTTCAGAGATCAACAAAAACAGGATGTGCTTTTATTTATAGATAATATATTCCGCTTTACCCAAGCGGGTTCCGAAGTTTCAGCCCTTTTGGGACGTATGCCGTCAGCAGTAGGTTATCAACCTACTTTGGCTACGGAAATGGGGGCTTTACAGGAAAGAATAACTTCAACCAAAAACGGTTCTATCACATCTGTTCAAGCCGTATATGTACCGGCGGATGACTTAACCGATCCGGCACCGGCAACTACATTTGCCCATCTTGATGCAACTACGGTTCTTTCAAGATCCATATCGGAACTTGGAATTTATCCTGCGGTAGATCCTTTGGATTCAACATCAAGGATACTTTCGGAAGAGGTTGTTGGAAAGAGGCATTACAATTGTGCAAGAAGGGTACAGGAAATACTTCAAAGGTATAAGGAACTTCAAGATATCATAGCTATACTTGGTATGGATGAACTTTCTGAAGAGGATAAGGTTACTGTAGCAAGGGCAAGAAGAATCCAAAGATTCTTATCACAACCTTTCTCTGTAGCAGAGCAGTTTACAGGACTTGAAGGTAAGTATGTTCCTATTGAGGAAACAATTAGAGGTTTTGAAGAAATACTTGAAGGTAAGCATGATAATTTACCTGAATCAGCGTTTTTATTTGTAGGTACTATAGAGGAAGCGGTAAAAAAAGCAGAAGCTATGAGAAAATAGGAGGAAACTATGGATGACTTAAGGTTGAAAATAGTAACTCCCAATAAGGTGTTTTTTGACGATATAATTGAAAGGCTTGTTGCCAGGAGTATATCCGGTGATTTTGCTATCTTAAAAAACCATACACCCTATGTAACGGTTTTGGAAATAAGGGATATAAAAATCAGACAAAACGGAAAATATAGGAAGGCTGCGATAGCCGGAGGTTATTTATCCGTGAAGGACAATCAAGTAACCATAATGACGGATGCTTGTGAATGGGCTGATGAGATAGATCTTGAGAGAGCGAAGGACTTAAAAGCCAGAGCGGAAGCTTATTTAAAGAATCCAAAAAGTCAGGATGATACCTTAAAGGCTGAAATAGCCCTTAAAAAGGCTATAAATCGTATCAATATTCATGATGAAAAATAGAAGTTAAGTTTTAAGCAACTCGGAGAAATCCGGGTTGTTTTTTGTGTGAAAAAGATTTTTTAGGAGTATGTTTTTAGTTACAAAAAATCGATTTCATAGGTCTTAAAATATGTTAGAATAAAAGATGAAATTAATAGGAGGCATTTATGGATAATAAAGTAGAAAATGTGAATGAAAATCTTGAGCAGAGTGAGTATGTATATCCTAAATTCCAGGCAAAGTACCTTTTTTCAAATGATACTATAGGTCTTTTATGCTATTCTTTGGTTCAGAGTGGTCTACCATTTGTTTTTTCTTCTAAAATATTAAATAATACTTTTGAAAATTTAAAAGATTTGGTACTTAGGATTTCTTTTGAGTTTGATTTTATAGATGATTGTGAGATACATATAGATGAGATTGTTTCGGGGCAATATGCTGAAATTCATCCTAAATTTAATGTTCATTCGAAAGAACTTTTTGAACTTTCCGAGATGATAGATGATAAAATGACCTTCAGCTTAGAAAAAGATGGGGAAGTTTTACTAAAAGAAGAGAGAAATTTTCCTATTTTGCCTATAAGTCATTGGTCCGGACAGGCTATTTATCCTCAGAGTATAGCCAGTTTTGTAATGCCTAATTTACCGATGATCACCAGTTTGTTATCAAGGGCGTCACAGATTCTTAAGAAGAAAACAGGCGATCCGTCATTTACAGGTTATTTATCGGATGATAAAAATATTGTGAGAGCACAATTATCCGCAATCTATGCTGCCGTTTATGAACAAAATATTTCCTATGTAAGTATACCTGCTTCATTTTTTGAACATGGGCAAAGAATTAGGACACCAGAGGAAGTGTTAAAGTATAAGCAGGGAAATTGTGTAGAGATGTCTATATTATTTGCTTCTCTTTGTGTGGCTGCAAGTATTAATCCGTTTATAGTTTTAGCTGAAGGACATGCATACGTCGGTGCATGGTTGAAGGAAGCAGTTTTTGATGAAAATCTTGTTCAGGATTATGCGGAAATTAGTAAAAAATTAGTGGATGGGATTAATGATTTGGAGCTTATAGAAGCTACTTATATGAATTCCGGTATGAACAAAACTTTTGAACAGGCTGTTAGGAGAGCTCATTCTGAATTTCAGGATCAGGAGAATTTTCATGCTGTGGTTGACATTCATAGAAGTCACATGACAGGGATTAGGCCGCTTCCGCTCAAGATAGTAGAAAATGGAGAGATAAAAATAGTCGACTATTCTCTTGCAGAAAATGCTCAGGAAAAGGCGGGTTCGGCTAAGAGTATTAATGAGTATTTTATAGATACCAATCAAGCTGTAAATGTAAGTAAAAGTGATATATGGATGAGAAATCTTTTGGATTTATCAAAAAGAAATAACCTTATTTCCTTTAATCCTAATAAAAAAAGTATACAGTTATTCATTGATAATTTAGATACTTTGGAGGATGCCTTTTCTAAGGGCGAGAGTTTTGAAATTAGGGAGATAGTTTCGGATTTGATTATAAATAGGGCAGCGGTTAAGTTTGTTGATGTTGAAGGAGAATCCGAGTTTATTGGAAAGATTGCTCAAGCAGAATTTAAATCCTTAAGGCTTAGAACATTTTTAGAAAAGGATGAGTTGGACTCGAGATTAAAATTGATTTATAGAGAAGCTAAATCTGCCATGGAGGAAAATGGTGCTAATAC
>JAEXBH010000167.1 GCA_023394215.1 Bacillota bacterium
TTCATAAGTATCCCCTCAAAGAGGGCTTGCCCGCCTATGCTGGTCCTTTTCTTTAATTTCTTTTCTTTTTTATCCAATTAACAAACCTTCCGTATTTTAAATTTCCTTATCTTTATATTATACAACATAAGTCTATATAATTCTAAATCTTTAAACAAGTTTACACATTTGACTTCCAATAAAATAGGAGCCTCTTGGGCTCCTTTGAAACTAATCCATTTTATATTTTTGTTTAAATCTTTCTACTCTACCACCACGTTCTACAAACTTTTGCTTACCAGTGTAGAATGGATGACATGCTGAACAAATTTCAACTCTTAAATTTTCCTTAGTTGAACCGGTCTTGAATGTATTACCACAAGCACATGTTACTGTAGCTTCTTCGAAATATTCTGGATGTATTTCCTTTTTCATCTCTTATCACCTCTTTTACTGCAAAATATCACATAGCTTTTGTATTGTATCATATAAAAGCTACATTTTCAAGTTTTATTCCCCCATAAAAAGGCTTTTTCCGCCTCACTTATATTATATCACTCCTGTCAAGTATAATATATGTTAAAAAGTTAGGTAGATTTACCCTCAAAAGTGTATAATATAAATTAGAAGAATTTTACAAAGAGGTGATTTATGGAAAATTTTAAAGATAAAGCGGAAAAATATGCCGAACTTATTATAAAAATCGGTATACAAATAAAAGATGGCGACAGTCTTGTAATTAAGTGTCCCATAGAAAATGCCGACTTTGCAAGACTCGTTGTTGAAAAAGCCTACAAAAGCGGAGCCCATGAGGTAATTGTAAATTGGTATGACGATGCCTTAAACCTTTTAAACTACACCTACTCCCCTGTTGAGGTTATGGAAAATATACCTCAGTACCTATATGATAAAAATGAATACTACTATAAAAAGGGAGCCAAGTTTTTATCAATATACTCTGAAAATCCCGAACTTTTAAAGGATATAGATCCTGAAAAAATTCAAAGGGTTTCAATGGCCTCAAGCCTTAAAATGAAGCCTCTTATGAAATATACAATGAACGACATATGCTCATGGTGTGTAGTTTCAGTCCCTACTTTTGAATGGGCGAAAAAAGTTTTCCCTAATGAAGAAAACCCTATTGATGCTATGTGGAATGCCATTTTTACAGCAACAAGGATAAATTCGAAAGACCCTATAAAGGCTTGGGAAGACCATTTAACCCTTCTTTCAACTAAGGCTAAATGGTTGAATGACAATGCTTTTAAATACCTTGTCTACAAGGCTTCAAACGGTACCGATCTAAAAATCGAACTTCCTAAGGGCCACATTTGGACCGCTGCATCAAGCAAAAACGCAGTCGGTGATATATTTGTACCGAATATGCCTACGGAAGAAATATTCACACTTCCTAAGAGAGACGGTGTAAACGGAAGAGTCTATTCGTCCAAACCCCTTGCCTATAACGGAAATCTTATAGATAAGTTTTGGTTTGAATTTAAGGACGGCAAGATAGTCAATTTCGGTGCTGAAGAAGGATATGAAGCCCTTGCCTCCATATTTAAACAAGATGAGAGAGCAAGGATGTTGGGAGAAGTTGCCCTTGTCCCTTATGACAGTCCTATCTCAAACCTGAACATATTGTTTTTCAACACTCTTTTCGATGAAAATGCCTCTTGCCATCTTGCTGTAGGCAAGGCTTACCCTACAACTATAGAAAACGGGGAAAATATGACGGAAGAAGAACTTCTTTGCGCCGGAGTAAATGATTCATTTATACACGAAGACTTTATGATTGGCACTTTCGACCTTTCCATTACAGGTATCAGGGAAGACGGCTGCCAGGTAGAAATATTCAAAAACGGAAATTGGGCTTAATAAAATTTTTCAAGGGAGGAATAAATGGATAGAGACTTAGGAATTAACCTTGCCAGAGTTACTGAAGCTGCAGCCCTGGGTTGTGCCAAATATTTGGGAAGGGGAGATAAAAACGAAGCCGACGGAATAGCCGTTTCCGAAATGAGAAATATGTTCTCATATCTTGGAATTAACGGAAAAGTAGTAATCGGTGAAGGCGAAATTGATGAAGCTCCTATGCTTTACATAGGAGAGCAAATCGGAGATATAAACGGAACGGATCAGGTTGATATCGCTGTAGACCCTATAGACGGTACAACCTCTTTGGCTGACGGTATGGCCAACTCCATATCGGTACTTGCCGTTGCGCCAAAGGGTAATATGCTGAACGCTCCGGATGTATATATGTCTAAAATTGCGGCAGGTCCTAAAGCCAAAGGAAAGATTGATATAAGAAAGAGCGTTAAGGAAAATATAGATGCCGTTGCCAAGGCTCTAAACAAACGTGTTGATGAAATTACCGTATCTGTTTTAAAAAGAGAAAGGCACGAAAAGCTGGTAAGTGAAATACGTGCAGCCGGGGCAAGACTAAGCATGGTTACCGACGGAGATATACTTACAGCCATAGCAACTGGTATGCCCGGTGGAAAAATCGACCTTATAATGGGTATTGGCGGGGCTCCTGAAGGCGTCATCGCTGCAGCTGCAATTAAATGCCTTGGCGGAGACTTCCAGGGTATATTCGCACCGTCAGATTATCAACAGCTTAAAAGATGTATGGAAATGGGTGTTGATCTTGATAAAGTCTATACCATAGATGACTTCGTATCTGGCAACAATGTTATATTTGCTGCTACGGGCATTACAGACAGCGCCTTCCTTAAAGGTGTGGAATATGTTGAGGAAAATGTGGCAAAGACCCAATCACTACTTCTTAGACTTCCAAGCGGGACTATAAGATATATTGATTCCATCCATAAACTTGATCAAAAATTAAGCAAGTAGATTTTTACAAAATGCTTACTTTATAGTATTATAGAGTATTATATGCATTAACTCAGGGAGGAGTAACATGATTGACATTCTTGTCATTTATGGCGGACAGAGCGGGGAGCATGAAATCTCTCTAAAATCTGCCCAAACTGTCATAAATCAATTAGACAAAAATAAATATAGGGTAAGCATGGCTTATATAGATAAAGATGGAAAATTTATAGAAAACGGCTTCTATAAAAATAGCATAGAGGATCCTCAGGACCTGAAAAAATCTACAGATTTAAACCTGTTAGAATCCTTTATTTCCTTTACAAACTTTGTAAAGGAACTTGAAAATCCCATAGTTTTTCCTTGTATACACGGTACTACGGGAGAAGACGGACAAATTCAGGGATTTTTAGACAGCTTACATCTTAGATACGTAGGAAACAGAAGGCTTTCTTCAGCTATTTGTATGGATAAGGCTACTACAAACACCATATTTAAAGCCTACAATATTCCTCAAGCTAAATACTATATCCTGGAAAAGAAAAAATATATAAAAGAGGAAGATAAGAAAAAACTTGTTGCAAAGATTTTCGATGTTTGCGGTGAAAATGTTGTTGTAAAGCCTTCAGGAAACGGATCTTCTTTGGGTGTGAACAAGGCAAAGAGGGAAAATATACTTGAAGCCATCGAAGAAGCCTTTAAATACGACAGCAAGGTCCTTATAGAAGAAGAAATAAAAGGCGTTGAACTTGAGGTATCCGTACTTGGAAACCTTAATCCAAAGGCCTCTCTTGCAGGATCCTATACTTCAAGCAAGGATCTTTTTGACTACGAAGCCAAGTACTTTGACAAGACAACTAAGGAAAATGTTCCCCATCCCCTTGATGAAACAAGGGAAAAAATGGTTAGAGAACTTGCCATAGACTCCTATATAG